>CAYFYS010000072.1:0-8156 GCA_964347365.1 uncultured Rhodospirillaceae bacterium
GGCGGCGGAGCCGCGCCCCTGACACAGGATACCGTTTTCACCGGCAAACCGGACGGTATCCTGGACGGTGAGAAAATAGGGCGCATAGGCGCGTTCGGCGATCAGAGCGAGCTCGTGGTCGAGCTGGGCGCGCACCTTGCCGGGCACCTCGTCGGGATAGCGGGCGCGGGCGCCGGCCGCGACCAGAACGGCGAGGTGATCGTCGGGCGTCATGCCCTCGGGCACCACCTCGTCGGGATATCGATACGCCAGCTCGTCGAGGCTGAAGGCGCACGCCTCGGCGATCGCAACCGTGCGCGCAAGCGCGCCGGGATGGCGGGCGAACAGCCGGGCCATCTCCTCCGGTGCCTTGAGGTGGCGTTCGGCATTGACCGCCAGGGTGAGGCCGGCCTGATCGATCGTGCAGCGTTCGCGGATGCAGGTGAGCACGTCGGCAAGCCGGCGACGGTCCGGCCGGTGATAGAGCACGTCGTTGGTCGCGACCATCGGCGCACCGGCAGCTGCGCTCAATGCGGCGAGCGCAGCGAGCCGGTCGGCGTCGGCGCCGCGAAACCGGCAACTCGCAGCCAGGAAGCAGCGCCCGGGACGGCGCCCGGCGATCTCCGCCAGACGTCCGGCGAACGCCGGATCCGGCAGCGCCTCGTCCGGCGGCAGGACGATCAGGATCTGGCCGTCGGCGTGGTCGTCGAAATCGTCCCAGCCGATCGCGCACTCGCCCTTTCGGGCGCGCCGCTTGCCACGGGTGAGCAGTCGCGACAGCCGGGCGTAGGCGGCACGGCCGGTCGGCAGACACAAGGCGCTCGGCCCACCGTCGGAAAAATCGAGCCGGGCGCCGACCACCAGTCGGATGCCGGCCTCCTTGGCCGCCACATGGGCGCGCACCACGCCGGCGAGCGAGTTGCGGTCGGTCACCGCCACCGCCCGATATCCCAACGCGGCCGCGGTCTCGACCATCTCCTGCGGATGCGCAGCGCCGCGCAGAAAGCTGAAATTGCTGGTGACTTGAAGCTCCGCATAGCCGGTCATGCGCCGGGCCGCCTACCTGCAAGGGGCCGTCCGGGCGCTTCGGCCCTCATCCGAACAGGCCGTGCAGATACCACCGCGGCCCGCCATCGGCGGCGGCACGATCATGGTGAAGGCCTTCGCGGTAAAGCCAGAAGCGGGCGCCGGTCACGTCCTCGACCCGGTAATAGTCGCGGACCGGCCGGTCCTCGCCCCACCCTTCGCCTGCGATCCGTTCGGGCCCGCTCGCGCGGGCGATCCGGTACACCCGGCCGCACCAGCGGAACGTCATCGGCGGACCGTCAGGCAGCGCCGCCACCGCCTCGACCGGTGCTGGCGGTGTGATCAGGCGAACCGGTCGCGGCGCCGCTTCCGGCCAGTCGGGCGCGCGGCCACGCGGCCCGACCCGCGCGAGCGGCGGCAAAGGCATCACCGCGCGGTCGGGCTGATGGCTCTGGCGCGGGCCGAAACGGACCACCCGGTCGGGTCCGAGACGGTTGACGATCCGGTCGACCAGATCGGCGAGCGCCTCTCCAGCCGCGCCGTCGTCGTCGAGATCGGTCTGATGCGCCGGCTTGGGGCCGGTTGCGATCACAGCCAGCGTCATCGCCTCGATACCCTCACCGGCGTCAATCCCCTCGAGCCTGCCCTCGAACAGACGGGCGAGCACGGACGGATCGCGGATCGGCCGGCTGGTGCCGACACGGATCGTGGCCGCGCCGCCGTCGAGCCGGAACAGGGTGAGCGCGAGCTGCCGTGCGCCGCTCTGCGCGTGCGCCAGGCCGACGCACAGCTCCTCCAGAAGAGCGCACAGCGCAGCGCCGACCGAGCCGGTGTCGGCGACCGGTTCGGCGAACACACGCCCGGTGCGGCATGCCGGCGGCCGGTGGCGCGGCGTGATCGACTCCGGCACGCGGCCGAACGCCTGGTCGAGTCGGCACAGCAGCTCGGCGCCATAGCGGCCGACGAGCGATGCCCGAGGCTGGCGTGCCAAGTCGCCGATGCGGCGCAGCCCGACCCGCTTCAACGCCTCGACCGTCGCCTCGTGGAGTCTGAGCGCGGCCACCGGAAGACCGTCCAGGGCTGCGCGCGCGGCCCCCGCGGCCACCACGCCGCCGGCCCCGTGATGCGCCACCGCCCACGCCGCGCCGGGAGTTTCGGCGAGCGCGGCCCGGGCATGGAAGCCGCGCCGTTCCACCCCGGCGAGCAAGCGTGCAAGCAGCGCCTGCTCGCCGCCGAACAGGTGTGTGCAGCCGCTCACGTCGAGCCACAGCCCGTCCGTCCCGCAGACCGACACCCGGGGCGTGAAGCGCAGCGCCCAGTCGGCCAGGCGTCCGAGCGCGGCGGCCGCCCGCCTCGGTACGGCGGGCCGGACGGTCAGCACCGGCACCAGCGCGCGGGCATCGGCGAGCGACATGCCCGGCATCAGGCCAAGGGCGCCGGCGGCCGGTGAAACCGCGGCAAGCCGTTCGGCACCCGCGGCCGCTTCCGTCAGCACCAGCGGCGCGCCCGGCGCGGCACCGCGCCGGGCGTCACGCCGCGGGCCGGGCAGATCGTGAAGATCGGTCTGCCAGTGGGGCAGCCACAATGAAATCACGCGTTTCATGGCACCATTGGATTGTCCAGCAACGCGGCGCTCCTCCGCCTCGACAGCGCATCAACGCGACCTGCCACCCGGTCGTCGCCGGTCCGCCGCCGGAGCTCCGTTCGCCCGGTGCCGCAGCGATGCGCCAGCGGGTCACGGCGGCGTCGGCACCGCTTCCCGCCGCACCGCCGCGATCGAGCAGAAGACAGGCAGTGCCATGGACGCAGGCGGCGCGTTGCAGGCGTCGGGTCGCGATTCGGCCAGCGTTCGCCCCTTCCCCGACGACGACGGAAAACCGGCCGCAACCGAGCGCCTCTTCAAGTGTCCAGGACACATCCTTCGGCCGCGCCGCGCGTACCACCAGCAACCGTTGCGGATCGATACCGAAGGCGGGCAACCCCGGGGCGTAGAGATCGCCGCGCCGCAGACACCACAGCGCCTGCCCGTCGGCGCCGCAAAGCCTGCCGGCGACCAGCGCCGTGAAGGCGGTCGCAGCGCCGGTCGCAGCGCTCAGGGCCTCGGAGACGATGCGCCCCCTGTCCGAACGGCGCGGCATGCGCCCGGATGCCACGGCTCGTTCGTCCTCGACCCCCCCGGCGCCGCCGGCCGTGATCTCATGCAGCGCGCCGCGCGGCAGCCCGCCCCACGGCAGGGCGCGATCGATGACCGCGATGCCAAGCGGCGCCGTGGCGCCGGTCCGCATCGGCGCGGCGCGGTCCGAACCGGATTCGATCGCGCCGATACGCGCGCGCAACGCTTCGATCGCGTCCCGGCGATGCGCGGCGGCGAGAGGCGTAGGGAACACGGGCATCTCCATGAGTTCTTGTTTTGTTCTAGATAAGGCCGACAGCGGAGTCAAGCGCAAATCCCGCCCATCCAGGCGGGTCGGGATCAGCCGAGCCGGGCAAGGAATCCGACGATGCGCCTGGTCCGATCGCCGAACAGAACCGGCGTGAAGTAGCTGCCGGCCACCCGCTTGTTGATCTCGCCCAGAGTCGGATAGGGCACGATCAACCCGGCGACATGCTTGATGTGCAGCTTCCGCGCCACCGGCAGGATCCAGGTCTGGATCAGCTCCCCGGCGCGGGTGCCGACGATGCCCGCGCCCAGGACCCTGCCCCTGGCCGAGGTGATCACCTTGACGAAGCCGTCGGTCTGGCGTTCTGCGGCGGCCCGGTCATTTTCGGCATAGGGAAAGCGCAGCACGCCGATCCTGCCGACCCGCCGCCTGGCATCGGTCTCGTTCATGCCGACATGGGCGAGTTCGGGATCGGTATAGGTCACCCAGGGCACGGCGCTATAGTCCACCTTGGCCGGCAGCCGGAACAGCGCGTTGCGGATCACGATGCCGGCATGATAGCCCGCCATATGGGTGAACTGGTAGGGGCCGGCGACGTCGCCGATGGCGAACACCCGCCGGTTCGTGGTCCGCAGGCGCCGATCGACGGTGATCCCGGCCGGCGTGTGGGCGATCCCGGCTTCAGCGAGACCGAGCCCCTCGATGTTGGGCCGCCGCCCGGCGGCGACGAGGATGTCCGACGCCTCGATGGTCTGCGTTCCACCATCCTGGGCGATGTCCAGCGCTATACCTGCGCGGTTCTTCGCAGCCTTGCGGATGGCGGCACCCTCGATCAGCCTCACGCCTTCTGCGGCGAGCCGGGTTTTGACCACCTCGGCGAGTTCGGGGTCGTCCTTGCCCAGCACCGTGAGCATCTCCAGCACCGTCACCTCGGCACCCAGCCTGCGATGGGCCTGGGCGAGCTCGACCCCGATCGGCCCGCCGCCGATCACCACCAGATGTCGCGGCGCGCTGGTGCGCTGGAAGACCGTCTCGTTGGTCAGGTAGGGCACCTCCTCCAGGCCGGGGATCGGCGGGACTCCCGGCCTGGATCCGGTTGCGACGACGAACCGCCGCGCGGTGATCTCGTGGTCACCAGCAACCACGGTGCGCGGCCCGGTAAACCGTGCCGAGGCAGCGATCACCCTCACTCCCAACGCCTCGAAGCGCGCGGCCGAATCGTGCGGTGCGATGGCTGCGATCACCCCGTGGACGTGATCGTGGACGGCGGCGAAATCGACCTCCGGTGCAGCCAGGCGGACGCCGAACGGAGCGGCGGTACGCGCGGCATGGGCGGCGTGCGCGGCAGCGATCAACGCCTTGGAGGGCACGCAGCCGACGTTCAGGCAGTCCCCGCCCATCCGGTCGCGCTCGATCAGGACGGTCGATGCGCCCATCTGCGAGGCCGCCGCGGCGACCGACAGCCCGCCGGAGCCCGCACCGACGACGCAGATGTCCACGCGATGCCGTTCGGCCATTCGCAGCCTTCCCGGGTTTCGCCCGGCCGCCGGTTAGCCCGGCTTGCGGCCGCGCGCGGCGAGGCGCTTATAGAGGACCGGGATGCAGGCGAGTACCGCAAGCCCGATGATCGGCGCCAGGAAGCGGGGCTCGAAGATGATGCCGAGATCGAGATCCTCGCCGGCATCGAGAACCGCCCCGGCCCCATCGCCGACCAACGCGTAGACGAACGTGCCCGGGATGATCCCGAGAAACGTGCCCACGACATAGGTGCGGATGGTCACACCCAGAAACGCCGGCACCAGGTTGACGAGCCAGAACGGGAACAGCGGCACCAGGCGGAGCACCAGCATGTAGCTCAGCGCATTGGTCCGGAACCCGTTCTCCATGCGCTTCATCGCCGCGCCCGCCTTCCGGCGCAGAACATCGGCAAAGGCGTACCGGGCGGCAAGGAACAGAACCGTCGCCCCGCAGGTCGCGCCGAGGACGACGATGCCGGTCCCCAGATAGGGACCGAACAGGAACCCGCCGGTGATGGTCAGGACGGCGCCTCCGGGGATCGACAACGCCACCGCCCCGAGATAGATCAACCCGAAGATCAACCAGCCCAGCGCACCCTGAGAGACGACCCAACCCTGCAGGAACGCCCGGTGCGTCTTGAGCGCATCCAGGGTGATGAACCGGTCGAGATCGAAGGCGAAGAAGGCGATCAGCCCAGCGGCCAGCACGACGACGGGCAGCAGCCGGTGAAGGCCCGGACCGCCCTTGCCGGCGGGCTTCGGCGTAACGTCCGCTTCGTTCAGATGGTCCTGGCTCACCGCCGCACCGCTCCCTGGCATGCGGACGTACCGCCCTGCGCGGCCTCCGCTGACGCCGGTGCGAGATTACCAGCCATTCGGCCGTCAACAAACCGTGTGGGCGCGCCTGCGCACCGGCGACGGAACGCGGCACGCAGCCGGTGCGACGGTCCGACAGGATGCGGCGCGGTGCATTGACACCGACCGGAGGCTTCTCTATACAGCGGGCCAGTTTCGGACGCCGTCCGAGCCCCGGAGTTTCGCCTTGAAACGCACATTTCAGCCGAGCGTCCTGGTCCGCAAGCGGCGCCACGGTTACCGCGCGCGACGCGCGACCGCAGGCGGCCGCCGGATCCTGTCGAACCGCCGCGCCAAGGGCCGCAAGCGCCTTTCGGCCTGAGCGCGGTGACGTGCTCGACCGCCTGAGGAAGCGGCACGAGTTTCTTCGTGTGGCGCGCGGCGGCTGCAAGGTGGCCACCCCGGGTCTCGTTCTGCAGATGCGCCGCGCCGGGGATGCGGGAAGCACCGGGGTGCGCGTCGGCTTCACGGTCTCGCGCAAGGTCGGCGGGGCGGTGGCGCGCAACCGGGCACGCAGGCGTTTGCGGGCGGTTGCCGAACAGGTGCTGGCCGAGCGCGCCCTGCCCGGCCGCCACTATGTGCTGATCGGACGCGCTGCGACCCTCGCCCGTCCGTATAGGGAGCTCGTCAGGGACATGGAGACGGCCTTGCGCCGGATCGAGCAGGCCGACGGACGCCGCCGGAGCCGGCCAACCGGCCGAGCCAATCGCTGGCCCGGGGCACAATGACAGGGATTGGCGCGCTGAGCAGGCTTGTGGCCGGCCTGATGAAGATCCCTCTCGAAGGCTACCGGCTGGTGCTATCGCCGGTCCTGCCGATGAGCTGCCGCTTCGAGCCGAGCTGCTCGAACTACGCCATCGAGGCGCTCGACCGCCATGGAGCGATCGGCGGGCTCGGGCTTGCCTTGTGGCGGGTGTTGCGCTGCCAGCCCTGGGGCGGGTGCGGCCACGATCCGGTCCCGGAAAAGCTGAACCTGTTCTGGCGTCGGTCATGAGCGCGCGCGGGCACGGGCGGTGATGGAACAGCGCAATCTCCTGCTCGCCATCGTCTTTTCGGTCAGCATCCTGCTGGCCTATCAGTTTCTGTTCGAGGCGCCGCGGCAGGAGCGCGAGCGCGCCGCCCAACAGGCCGAAGAGGCCCGGCGCGGGACCGCCGAAGAAGTCGTGCCCGGAACGCCCGCATCGGAGCCCGTCGCACCGCCCGGCGCGGGCGCACCGGTGCCGCCCGGCGGCGATCGCGTTGCCCCGATGGCCGAAGCGGCGGGTGCGATGCCGTCCGACCCCCGGGTCGGCATCCGCTCCGACCGGCTGGAGGGGTCGGTTTCGCTGCGCGGCGCCAAGATCGACCACCTGCTGCTGACCCAGTATCGCGAGAGCCTGGACGAGGACAGCCCGCAGATCACCCTGTTCTCGCCGCCCGGTCGTCAGAATCCGTATTTCGCGCAGTTCGGCTGGGTGCCGGCATCGAGCAGCGTCGCCGCGCCGTCGTTCGATACCGTCTGGCAGGCCAGCGAGACGGTGCTGTCGCCGGACCGGCCGGTGGTACTGCGCTGGGACAACGGCGCCGGGCTGAGCTTCAGCCAGGAGATCGCGCTCGATCCCGACTACATGTTCACCATCACCCAGCGGGTGGTCAATCGCGGCGCCGCGTCGGTCGACCTCAGGCCTTTCGGGCTGATCTCGCGGACCGGCACGCCCGACACGCTGGGCTTCTGGATCCTGCACGAGGGGCTGCTGGGGGTCTTTTCGGACACCCTCAAGGAGGTCGACTACGACGACGTCCAGGACGAGAGCACGATCGGTCAGACCAGCCGCGGCGGCTGGATCGGCATCACCGACAAGTACTGGCTGGCTGCGCTGGTGCCCGATCAGAAGGCCACCATCGCCAGCCGGTTCAACCACACGCTTCAGGGCACGACCGACAAGTACCAGGTCGATACGCTGGGCGATCGGCTCACGGTCGGCCCCGGCGGATCGGCCGAAGTCACCCACCGCCTGTTCGCCGGCGCCAAGGAAGTCCGTCTGCTCGATGCCTACGAAGAGAAGCTTGGCATCGCCCGCTTCGATCTCGCGATCGATTTCGGCTGGTTCTATTTCCTGACCAAGCCGATCTTCTACGTGCTCGAATACTTCAACCGCCAGATCGGCAATTTCGGCCTGGCGATTCTGCTGCTGACGGTCCTGATCAAGATCGCCTTCTTCCCGCTGGCCAACAAGTCCTACCGTTCGATGAGCCGGCTGAAGAAGCTGCAGCCCAAGATGATGGAGATCCGCGACCGGTTCAAGGGCGACCGGGTACGCCAGAACCAGGAAATGATGGCGCTCTACAAGAAGGAGAACGCCAACCCGATCAGCGTCTGCTTCCCGATCCTGATCCAGATCCCGGTCTTCTTCGCGCT
>CAYFYS010000073.1:0-7974 GCA_964347365.1 uncultured Rhodospirillaceae bacterium
GCGCTGTAGTTCTGCAGATAGAAATAGCGCCGGTCGGGGTGGGCTGCCCACTCGATGGTCTCGGTCGAGCCCAGCGACGGACACCAGATCGGCGGGTGGGGCTTCTGATAGGGGCGCGGCCAGATGTTGACGTATTCGAAGTGGTAATGCCTGCCCTCGAAGGCGAACGGTCCAGTCTCTGTCCAGGCGCGCACGATCAGGTCGTGGGCCTCGGTGTGGCGTTCGTGGCTGACGGTCGGGTTGGCACCCAGCGAATAGAACTCCGCACCGATGCCGCGCACCATGCCGGTGATCAGCCGCCCGCCGGTGATGCAGTCCAGCATCGCATGCTCCTCGGCCAGCGTCAGCGGGTGGTCGCGCAGCCCGAAGGCGTTGCCGAGGATGGCGATCCGGCAATCCCTGGTCCGCCGCGCCAGGGCCGAGGCCATGACCACGGGCGAGGGCATCAACCCGTAGGCGTTCTGATGGTGCTCGTTGACGCCGATCCCGTCGAAGCCGAGCTCGGCGGCGAGCTCGAGCTCGTCGAGGTAGCGATTGTACAGCGCCGCCCCCTTCACGGGGTCGAACTGGGTGTTGGGAAACGTCACCCAGGCCGATCTGTGCTGCGCCCTGACTGCCATGTCCATGTGGGCGTAGGGCATGAGGTGAAACATCGTCACCTTCACGGGCTCACCCCTTCAGGAAGCCGCCGACCGCATCGACGAAAGCCTCGGCCTGCTCGATGTTCGGCAGATGCCCGCTTCCCTCGATCATGGTCACCTTCGAGCCCCTGATCAGGCGCTGGAACTCCGCAGCGTAGCTCGGCGGGATCAACCTGTCCGCCGTGCCCCAGACGATGTGGGTCGGCACGTCGATGCGGTGCATCCACTTGCGCAGGCGCGGGTTGAACAGGCGCGGCTGCCAGCCCAGCCGCGCGGTGGCGACCTTGTTCTTGATCGCGGTGTCCTGCTGCTCCTCGGTCAGCTCCATGGCGAGCATCGCCTGGATCCGGTCTTCGTCGACCAGCAGAACCCGGGCGAGCTCCTCATCGTCCATGATGAAGATGTCCGCTGCCGGCTGACCCTTGATGCGGATGCCGGCCGCGCCCACCAGCGTCAGCGTGCCGATCCGCGAGGTGTTGCGGATCGCCATCTCCAGGGCGATCCAGCCGCCGAGCGACTGGCCGACGAGGTGGACGTCCGCCAGCCCGTTGGTCTCCAGAAAGTCGAGGTAGAAATAGGCCATGTCGGCGACGTCCTCGACCCAGCCGGGCTCCCCGGAGCGGCCGAAGGTGGGGTGGTCCGGTGCGATGACGTCGAAATCCTCCGACAGCATGTCGAGAAACGGCAGCCAGTCGGGGATGCCCCCGGCGCCGTGCAGGAACAGCAGCGGCGCGCCCGCCCCGCCGCGCCGCAGGAAGACGCTGGAGCCGTTGTAGTCGAAGGTGCTTTCGGTGCAGGTCGCCATCGTCGTCTCCCCAACGCGCACAATATCGCTAGGCGCCGGCCTCCTCGTGGCCGCCGAGGCCCGGGCGGTATTTCTTGTCGAGGAAATCGCCGATCCCCTCCCTCCGGAACGCATCGTCCTGGCGCCGGGTATGCAGGGCTTCCATCGCCGAGGCGTAGCTCATCGCGGTGTCCCAGTCCATGCCGAGCGAGAACCGGTAGGCATCCTTGGTCGCGCGCAGCGCCGAGGCGTCCTTGACGGCGATTTCGCGGGCGGCGCTCATCGTCTCCTCGCGCAGCCGCGCGGCCGGGAAGGCGAAGTTGACGAAGCCGATCTGCGCAGCGACCGTACCGGAGAACGGCCGGCCGGTCATCGCATACCAGAGATAATCGCGCGGGCGCAGCAGATTGCCCATCGACTTCGAGACGCTGCCGCCGGGGAACATCTTGAAGTTGATCTCGCTCAGCCCCATCTTCGCATCTTCGGCCGCGACCGCGAGATCGCAGGCCTCCACGATGGTGAACGCGCCGCCGAAGCAGTGGCCGTTGACCATCGCGATGGTGGGCTTGGGGAAGTGGCGCAGCGTCCGGCCACGCCATTCGACCGACAGCCGGGTGATGCGGTCGTACTCGGCGGGTTTGGACTTCAGCTCGATGAAGAACTCCTTGAGATCCATCCCGGCCGAGAACGAATCCCCGGCGCCGGTGATCACCAGCACCGCGACGTCGTCGTCGTAGCGCAGCGTTTCCAGCGCCTCGGTCACCGCCTCGTGGAGGCGCGGGTTCATCGCGTGCTTCTTCTCCGGCCGGTCCAGCGTCAGGACCCCCACGCCGTCCTCGACATCGATCCTGATCGTCTCGTAGGCCACCGCGCTGCCCCCCCGTGGTTACCGGGACCGATTCATCGACGATGACCGACTAACCGGCGGCGGGCCGGGAGTCAATCCGCCGGCCCGGGCGCGCGGTGCGCACTACCGTCCCGGCGGGACGAACGCGCACCGCATTCCATCCACACGGGGACGCCCCCCGATACGTGTGGATAACGGGGCAATACGTCCGCCCGGCCGGATTCGGAAGGGTGCGCGCGAGCCCGAGGCGGGCATGGATCCGGGGAAAAGGGTTGAGCCCTATTTTCTTGCCTCGCCAGGGTCATGGCCTAGAGTGCGCACCCGTGGCGCATGGAACGACCCCGATGGGCTGCGAGCCCGGGCTTTTCCCCACCGATGGGGACACGGGCCCCGGCAGGGTCGTCCGCTACCGCAATACCGGGATCATCCCCTATCAGGGCATCGACACCCTGATCCGGGAGGGGAACGTCGAGGCCGTCAGGGACATCGAAGCCTCGCAGCTCCAGCCGGCGAGCCTGGATCTGCGTCTGGGGGCGCGCGCCTACCGGATCCGGGCGAGCTTTCTTCCGGGCCCGAACGCCTCCGTCATGGACGGGATCGCGCGGCTCGACGGGCTGCCGGCGATCGACTTGGCCGAGGGGGCGGTGCTCGAGAAGGGTGTCGTCTACGTTGCCGAGATCGAGGAGCATGTCCGCCTTCCGGGCGATGTCCTGGGGATCGCCAGCCCGAAGAGCTCGATCGGACGCCTGGACGTGCTGGTCAGGCTGGTCACCGATCGGGGAAGCGCCTTCGACCGGATCGAGGCGGGCTATCGCGGCCGGCTGTTCGTCGAGATCGCGCCCCAGACCTTCAGCATCGTCGTACGCCGGGGCTCCCGTCTGACCCAGCTCAGGTTCCAGCGCGGCCGGCCCGTCATGCCGGCAAGCGAAGTCCAGTCGCGTTATGACCGCGGAGATCTGCTGCGGGTCGATGGCGCACGCCTGCCGCTGCGCGAGGCGATGGTCGCGGTCACCGCCGATTTGAACGGTTGCGGCGCGGACGCCGTGGCGGGCTTCAGGGCCAAGAAGAACACCAACAAGATCGACATCGACAGGACGAATTTCTACGATCCGTGCGATTTCTGGGAGAAGATGCCCGCCGCCGACGGTCGGATTTACCTCGACCCGGGCGAATTTTACATTCTAGGCACACGCGAGGAAGTCGGCGTACCGCCGCAGCTTGTCGCGGAGATGGTGCCGTTCGATCCGATATCCGGCGAGTTTCGGACCCATTACGCCGGGTTTTTCGATCCCGGGTTCGGATGGATCGACGGGCAGGCGCGCGGCAGCCGGGCGGTGCTGGAGGTGCGCTCCTACGGTGTTTCGTTTACACTGGAGCACGCCCAGATCATCGGCTGGCTGCGCTATGCGCCGATCGCCGGCGGCAGGCCGGACAAGGTTTATGGCACCGATCTGGCCTCCAGCTACCAGGGCCAGGGTCTTGCGCTGTCGAAGCATTTCCGGCCGTTCGACCGCTGAGACGCGCCCGGCGGCTTTCCCCGCAGCCGCTTGATGTATTATGCCTTCGCCATGCCGCGAGACGACGAGTTCGCGCCCGAGGAGACGGTGGGGTTCCTGTTGTGGGATACCACCCGGGCCTTCACCGCCCGCTTCTCCAGGCGCATCGCGCGCCACGGGGTGACGTTCGGCCTGTGGCCGTTCCTCCGCGCCCTGTGGCAGGAGGACGGGCTCACCCAGCGCGAGCTGTCCGAACGGGTCCGGATGAAGGGGCCGACCACGGTCGCGGCGGTCAACCGCCTGGAGGAACGCGGTCGCGTCAAACGGTGCCACCACCGCGGCGATGGCCGGGTGATCAACGTCTTCCTGACCCGGAAGGGACGCAAGATCTACGATCTGGTCATGCCCGAGGTCGACGCGATCAACCGGCAGGGTGTCGCCGGCCTTACCGACGAAGAGCAGCAGCAGCTCAAGACGCTGTTGCGGGACCTGCGCGGCAACATCATCGCCGATGACCAGAACGGCGCGTGAGCCCGCATCGGTGCGCTCGTGAAGCAGGCCGCGCCGGCGGGCGGGAGCGGGGCCGTCTTCCTGGTCGTTCTGCTCGGTCTTCTGCTGGCAACGCTGCCGTTTGCGGTCGATCTCACCCTGCCCTCGATGCCGATGACCGCTGCTGCCTTTGGGACGGACGATGCGGCGGTCCAGTTCAGCCTGAGCGCCTTCGTTGCGGGCCTTGCCGCCGGTCAGCTCGTCTACGGGCCGGTCTCGGACCGGTTCGGCCGCCGGCCGGTTCTGATGGTCGGCCTCGGGCTCTTCCTTGCGGCCTCGATCGGATGTGCGCTTGCCCCCTCGATCGAGGTGTTGATCGCCTTCCGCGCGGTTCACGGCCTGGCGGCCTGCGCAATGTCGGTGCTCGCACGCGCGGTCGTGCGGGATCTCTACCGCAACGAGGACGCCGCGCGCATCTACGCCCAGGTCATGATGGTCCACGGGCTTGCGCCGCTCATCGGCCCCATCCTGGGCGCCCATCTGACGATCCGGTTCGGATGGCAGGCCGCCTTCTGGTTCCTTGCCGCGTACGCCGCCCTCCTGATGGTACTGGTCTGGCGCGTGCTCGGCGAATCGCTTGCCCGGACCGATCCGGCGGCGATCAGGCCGGCAGAGCTGCTGAACAACTACGTCCGGGTGCTGGCCGACCGGCCCTATGTCGGCTATCTCCTGGCGATGGCGGCCTGCTACAGCGGGCTGTTCGCATTCCTGTTCGCCTCGCCGGCGACGCTGATCAACCAGTTCGGCCTGTCAGCGACTGAATTCGGCTATCTGTTCTCGGCGACGATGCTGGTTCATCTGATCGGGACCTGGGTGAGCGCGCGGCTGGTCCGCCGGGCCTCGATCGCCGGCACGATCCTGCCGGGCGCCCTGGTTATGGCCGCATCGGGGGTCACCGCCGCCGCGCTCGGCCTGGCGCGCATCGACACGGCCGCGGCGGTCGTCGTGCCGATGGGCCTTTACATGTTCGCCTTCTGCTTCATCGTTCCGCCGGCCCAGGCCGCGGCCATGTCGCGGTTCGACCGCAACACCGGTGCGGCCGCTTCGATGATGGGCTTCGTCCAGCTCGCCTTCAGCTCGGCCACCGGCGCGCTGATCGGCCATTTCGCCGACGGTACCCAGGTCCCCATGGTACTCGCCATCGGCATCGCCTCTCTGATCCCGATTGCGGCCTACGCCCTGATCGTCCGGCCGTGGGCCACGCCGCGCTGATCCCGCCCCTGTCGGGGTGAGGATGCGTCAGGCGCCGGCAGGGCCTGCCGAGGTGGCTGCTGCGGCCATGCCGTCGCAACCCTCGCCGACCACCGCGCGCTGGACGAAACCGCACCGAATTGGCACACTGGCGGTGCCCCGACGGCGTGGAGCGAGAATGGCCCTGACCCTGGACGAGCCCCCGGTCGAGGATCCGGTGATGCTGAACGACTGGTTCGTCGTCGGCCGATCAAACGACCTGGCCGAGGGCGCGGTCATGCCGGCGAAGCTCCTTGGGACCGACATCGTCCTGTGGCGGACGGGCGGTGAGGTGATGGCCTGGCGCGACTACTGCATCCATCGTGGTTCCAGGCTGTCGCTGGGCAAGGTCGCGGACGGCCGGCTGGTGTGCCCCTATCACGGCTGGCGCTACGATCACACCGGGGCGTGCACGCTGATCCCGGCGATGCCCGGCGTCCGGCCGCCGGCCAGGGCGCGCGCGGCGGCCTATCGCGCCAGGGAGGAATACGGCTTCATCTGGGCCTCGCTGGGCACGCCCGAACGCGGCGTGCCGCCGTTCCCGGAATGGTCCAGCAACAGCTTCCGCAAGCTGATCGTCGGGCCTTACAACTTCCACGCCAACCCGTTCCGGACGGTGGAGAACTTCACCGACATCCCGCATTTCCCGCACGTCCATCCGATGATCAACGGCGATCCGACCCGGCCCGACGTGATCGAGGATCTGGAAGTGACGCACGGCGAGGACGGGCTGCGGTTGAGCCCGGTCTGGGTCTACCAGCCGTTCGCGGATCACCGCGGCATACCGGCGATGGCGGAATACCGCTATACGATCTCGCGCCCTCTGACCGCCCATTTCGCCAAGGACACGGGCGAGGGCAACATGTTCTGCATGATGCTGACGCTGACCCCTCTGGCCGAGGACGACTGTCTGGTCTGGTTGCTGGTCGCGATCAATTTCGGCGACCAGGTGACCGAGGCGCAGATCATCGCCCGCCAGGACGAGGTTTTTGCCCAGGACAAGTGGATCGTGGAGTCCCAGCGCCCGAAACGCATTCCGCTCGACCTGACCGAGGAGATGCATGTCCGCGTGGACAGGTATTCGGTCGCCTACCGCCGCTGGCTGAAGGAGCTGGGGCTGGTCTGGGGTGTCGCGTCCTGAGGAGACGGTGCGATGACGATGACCGCAGCACAGATCGAACGGTTCCGGCGCGACGGGTATGCTTTCCCGCTCACGGTCATGGACGGGGAGGAGGCCGCCGGGCTGCGGCGCAGCCTGGAGGCGGTCGAGGCGCGCAACGGCAGGCGGTTTGCGGGAGCCGAGCGCAACAAGGCGCATCTGCTGTTCAAATGGCTCGACGACCTGATCCGCGACGCGCGCGTGCTCGATCCGATCGAGCAGCTCATCGGGCCGGACATTTTGTGCTGGAACACGATCTTCTGGATCAAGGAAGCCGGTGCGCCGAGCTTTGTGTCCTGGCACCAGGATACGCGCTACTGGGGCCTGTCTTCGGACAAGGTGATCACCGCCTGGCTCGCGCTGTCGCCCGCAAGCCGGGAGGCCGGCTGCATGCGGGTCATGCCGGGCACGCATGTCGGTGCGGTGCTAGCGCACGAGGATGTCTATCACGAGGACAACATGCTGACCCGCGGCCAGCAGGTCAGCGAGAGCATCGATGAGGACAAGGCCGTCTTCATGCCCCTGGAGCCCGGCCAGATGTCACTTCACAACTACCGCCTGGCCCATGCCTCCGGGCCCAACCTCTCCGCCGACCGGCGGATCGGCGTGTCGATGCACTTCATGCCCCCGCAGACCATGCAGACTATCGGCGCATGGGACAGCGCAGCGCAGGTGCGCGGCAGCGACCCCTATGGCAATTTCGAGCCGACCCCGATCCCTCGGTACGACTTCGACGAGGAAACGGTGGCCTTCCATGCCAAGGCCGCGGCAGCGGTACGCGATGTCCTTTACGCCGACGCGGCGGTGCAGACGGGCAAGCTCTGAACCTTCCGCCCGGGTTCGGGCCGTCCGGATTCACCCCCTGCCGGGCTGGACGGCGAGATCCTCGCCGGCGGCCGCACGCTCGACCAGGGCGATCGATTCGGCTAGCCCGTAGAGGGCGGCGAACGAGCCGAAGCGCGGCCCCTGGCTCTGGCCCAGAAGGATCTCGTAGAGGGCGCGGAACCACTCGCGCAGGGTCTTGAAGTGGTGGCGCTTGCCGACCTCGTAGATTTCGGTCTGGATGGTCTCGGCATCGGCGTCGGCCGGCAGGGCGCGCAGCGCCCGGGCAAGATCGGCCAGCGCGGCGCGTTCGGCCGGGCTGGCCGGCCGATAGGTCTTCGCCGGCTTGACCTTGTCGTGGTAATAGGCGAGCGCGTGGCTGGCCAGCCGGTCGAGGATCGGTGCCGTCCCCGGCGCGGCGCGGGCGTCGTAGCGGCGGATGACGC
>CAYFYS010000074.1:0-7972 GCA_964347365.1 uncultured Rhodospirillaceae bacterium
GGTAGTTGATCGGCTGGACGTAGATCGCATGGCGCGCCATCAATTCGTCGGTCACCTGTTTGCAGCGCACCGCATCGCCGACGAACACCGGGACGATATGCGAGGGCGAGGCCATCATCGGCAGGCCGGCCGCGGCGAGCTTGCGCTTGAGCGTTGCGGCGCGCTCCTGGTGGTGCGCGCGGATGGCGGTATCGGTTTTCAACGCCCGCACGCTGGCCAGCGCCCCGGCGGCGATCGCCGGCGGCAGGGCGGTGGTGAAGATGAAGCCGGCCGCATGGCCGCGGATGAAATCGATCAGGGCGGCGGAACCGGCGATATAGCCCCCGATCACGCCGAACGCCTTGGCGAGCGTTCCCTGGATGACGGTGATCCGGTGCGCATGCGCGTCGCGTTCGGCCACGCCCGCGCCGCGCCGCCCGTACAGGCCTACCGCATGGACCTCGTCCAGATAGGTCATCGCCCCGTGGCGCTCCGCGACATCGCAGATCTCGCCGATCGGCGCGAAATCGCCGTCCATCGAATAGACCGACTCGAAGGCGACGATCTTGGGTGCATCGGGGTCGCACGCCCCCAGCAGCCGGTCGAGATGGGCAACGTCGTTGTGGCGGAAGATCTTCTTCTGCGCCCTGCTGTAACGGAGCCCGGCGATCATCGAGGCATGGTTGTCGGCGTCCGACAGCAGCACGCAGCCGGGCAGCGCCCGGCCGAGCGTCCCCAGGCTCGCCTCGTTGGCGACATAGCCCGAGGTGAACAGCAAAGCGGCCTCGGTACGGTGAAGATCGGCGAGTTCGCGTTCCAGCAGCACATGGTAATGGGTGGTGCCGGAGATGTTGCGCGTCCCGCCGGCGCCCGCGCCCACGCGGTCCAGCGCGCTGTGCATGGCCTCCACGACACGCCTGTCCTGGCCCATCCCCAGATAGTCGTTGGAACACCAGACGGTCACTTCGGCGGTACCGCCGCCGTCATGGCGGGTCGCCTGCGGGAAACCGCCCGCATGCCGCTCCAGGTCCGCAAAGACGCGGTAGCGCCCCTCGTCCTTGAGGGCGGCGACCGCCTCGGCGAAGAATTTCTCGTGGTCCATCGTCTTCCGGCCCCGCGGGGTCCAAACCCACCTTGTCGCAGGATAGGCTGCATGCGCCGATTTCGGAAGGCGCGGGATGGGGTTGCGCTGTTTCGGCGCACCCTGCGCGGTCGATCTACCCGCCGGTGACGCTCATGTGCCGCGCGACCGCGGGGCCGTCGCGGCGCCGGTCGATGACAAAATCGTGGCCCTTCGGCTTGCGGCCGATCGCCTCGTCGATCGCCGCCATGAGGAGGTCGTCCTCGGCGCTTGCGCGCAGCGGCGCGCGCAGATCGGCGGCATCCTCCTGGCCGAGGCACATGTAGAGCGTGCCCGTGCAGGTAAGCCGCACCCGATTGCAGGACTCGCAGAAATTGTGGGTCAGCGGCGTGATGAACCCGACCCGTCCGCCGGTCTCGCGGCAGGTGAAGTAGCGTGCCGGTCCGCCGGTCGAATAGTCGGTCTCCTCCAGCGTATAGCGCCGGTTGAGCCCGGCGCGGACCATCGACAGCGGCAGATACTGATCGAGCCGCGCCTCGCCGCCGATCTCGCCCAGCGGCATGACCTCGATGAAGGTCACGTCATAACCGCGCCCGCCGCACCATGCGAGGATATCGGCGAACTCCTCGTCGTTGACCCCGCGCAGCGCAACGGTGTTGATCTTGATCTGCAACCCCGCCGCGTCGGCCGCAGCGAGCCCTTCCATCACCTGATCGAAGCGCCCCCACCGGGTGATCTCGGCGAATTTCCGCGCATCCAGCGTATCGAGCGACAGGTTAATCCGGCGTACCCCCGCTTCGGCCAGCGCCCGGGCGTGGCGGGCGAGCTGGCTGCCGTTGGTGGTCAGCGTGAGCTCGTCCAGCGACCCCTCGGCCAGATGCCGACCGAGCCGATCGATCAGCCACGTGATATTGCGCCGCACCAGCGGCTCCCCGCCGGTCAGCCGCAGCTTGCGCACGCCGCGGCGGACGAAGGCGCTGCACAGACGGTCGAGCTCCTCCAGCGTCAGCACCTGCGCCTTGGGCAGGAAAGTCATCGATTCCGACATGCAATAGACGCAGCGGAAGTCGCAGCGGTCGGTCACCGAGACCCGGAGATAGGAGACCGTACGACCGAACGGATCGATGAGCGGGGCGCGGGGCATGGACGACGTCTCGCTGCGCGGCAACGTCTGCGGCGCGCGCCGCGGACGTCCGCAGGAACCTTCGCGGTGACTATAGAGATGGGAACGCAAAAGGAAAGGGCACGATGCGCCCGTCTCGGCGCGGCGGTTGTCGATCCGCGCCACCGCGCGCATATTCCGGGGGTGGACGAATACCTCATCAGACCGGATCCGCATGACGGGCGCCTGACCCGGCGCGTGCCGGGCGTCGATCAAGACGGCAGCCCGATCGAGACCCCGGTGACGGTAGAACGCCCGCTGACGCTGTTCCTCAACAGCCAGGAGATCGTCACGCTGATGACCATCGGCGATTATGTCGACTGCCTGGCGGTGGGCTATCTGATCAACCAGAACATGCTGCGTGCGGGCGATGCGGTGACAGGCGTGGATTTCGACGAACAGACCGACACCGTCGTGGTCCGCACCGCGCGCGCAACCAATTTCGAGGAAAAGCTCAAAAAGCGCACCCGGACCTCGGGCTGCGCGCTGGGCACGACATTCGGCGATCTGATGGAGATCTTCGAGACCGTAACGCTCGATCCCGGCGCCAGGGTCCATACGTCGTGGCTCTATGCGCTGTCGCGCAAGATCAATACCACGCCGAGCCTCTATCTCGAAGCCGGCGCGATCCATGGCTGCGTGCTGTGCGAACAGGACCGGCCGCTGATCTATATGGAGGATGTCGGCCGGCACAACGCCGTAGACAAGATCGCCGGCTACATGCACCGCAGCGGCATCGCGCCGGAAGGCAAGATGTTCTACACCACCGGCCGGCTGACCAGCGAGATGGTCATCAAGACCGTCCAGATGCGCATTCCGATCCTGGTTTCGCGCTCGGGATTCACCGCCTGGGGGGTCGATCTCGCCCGCGAGGCGGACCTGACCCTGATCGGACGGGCCAGGGGCAGGCGGTTCCTCGCCCTGGCCGGTGCGCACCGGATCGTCTACGACGCCGATCCCGGGACGGTCGGGGACGAGCCCCGGCACGTCCGGCGCAAAGCGAGCCTCGGAGACTAGCGCGTGCGCCTGCGGCTGCGATGGCGGGGGCCGATCGGGGCCGGGCGCTTTCCCGCCGACCCGGGCAAATGGGACGGGCTGATGGCGCCGGGCGTCTATCTCCGCCTCAAGCGCTATGACGGCGGCCGCCGGGTCGGCTATGTCGGCCAGAGCCGGAACGTACTTGCGCGCATCGATCAGCATCTGACGACCATGCTCGCCTTGCGCACACCGTTGCGCGATGCGCGTGGCCGGCCGGCCTTCAGCGGGGAGATAAGCGCGCGCCTTGCGGCCTATAACGATCTGGAGGAAACGGCCCTGTTCGCCACCCGGGAGGCGATGCGGACCTCCTTCCTGATCGCCTGGTGCGGGGATGGGTTTACCACCGACCACCTCGATCTGGTCGAGGGCGCGCTCAAGGCGCGGCTCGAGGAGCGCACCGCCGCCGCCGTCGGGCTCGCGGCGTGCGAGAACATCCAGCCGGTGCTGGCCGATCCCTGCGCCGATGTCCTCAGCCTGGATCAGGATCTCGGCGCGCTCGCCCCCGGGGACGCCGCGCTGCTCGTCCAGGCGCTCGGCGAGGAGCCGATCGCGCTCCACGGCGCTCTGGCCGGGATAGGCCATGCCGGGTGAGCCGCGCATCGCCGGTGTCGTCCTGGCCGGCGGGCTGTCCCGACGCATGGGCGGCGGCGACAAGGCGCTGCGCGCGATCGGCGGTCGGACGATTCTCGCGCGCGTCATCGAACGCGCCGCACCGCAGGTCGAGGCGCTGGTGCTCAACGCCAACGGCGATCCGCAGCGCTTCGCCGCGACCGGGCTGCCGGTCGCCGGCGACGCGCTGGCCGGCCATCCCGGTCCCCTGGCGGGCGTGCTGACCGGGCTGGACTGGGCGATCGCCAACGCGCCGCGATGCTCCCACGTGGCGAGCTTCGCCTGTGATACGCCGTTCCTGCCGCGCGACATGGTCGTGCGGCTCCTGCGTTGCATGCAGGCGGCAGGCGCGGATCTCGCCTGTGCCCGGTCGGCCGGGCGGGACCACCCGGTCTTCGCCATCTGGCCGGTGGCCCTGGCCGGGGCGCTACGCTGCGCGATCCGCAAGGAGGGGATCAGGAAGGTCGACCGCTGGACCGCCCGCTACACGCTGGCGCGCGAAGATTTCGCCACCCGCCCGGTCGATCCGTTCTTCAATGTCAACCGGCCCGAGGACATCGAAGCGGCCGAGGCGCATGTCCTGCGTTTCTGCGCGCAGGACCGTGCCTGAGGCGGCGCCCTTACGCCGCGGCAGACCCGGCGATCGCCGCGCCCGCCAGCATCGCCCATCCGAACAGACGGTTGGAGCGGAACTTGGCCAGGCAGTCCCTGGGCACGTCAATGTCGAGGTCCGAGACCTGCCAGGCGAGTTGCGCCGCGCCGACCGCCAGGCAGGCGAAGAACGGCCACGTCATGCCGGCGTGGTACCCGGCGGCGGCGAACAGGCCGATTGCGGCGGCATAGAAGGCCGTCAGCCACGGCTTGCTGCCCGGCCCGAGCGCCCTGGCGGAGGATTTGACGCCGGCGCCGGCGTCGTCGCGCCGATCCTGGTGGGCGTAGATCGTATCGTAGCCCAGAGTCCAGAATATCCCGCCGGCGTAGAGCAGGGCCGCTGCCCAGTCGAGGCGGCCGCGCACCGCCGCCCAGCCGAGCAGCGCGCCCCAGTTGAAGGTGAGCCCCAGGACGAACTGTGGCCAGAACGTCACCCGCTTCATCAGCGGATAGGTGAACACCAGCACAAGCGAGGCCACGCCCAGGAGAATGGCAAAGCCGTTGAGCGACAGCAGGATCGCCAGACCCAGCGCGAGCTGGGCGGCAAGGAAGGCCCGCGCTGCGCCCATCGAAACCTCGCCGCTGGGCAGCGGCCGGTCGCGGGTGCGTGCGACCCGGGCATCGAAATCCCTGTCGCAGATGTCGTTATAGGTGCAGCCCGCGCCCCGCATGACCAGCGCGCCGACGCCGAACAGGGCGAACAGCAACACCGTGCCCGGCGACAGCGGATCGGGCGAGGCCAGGGCGATCGACCACCAGCACGGGAACAACAGCAGCCAGGTGCCGATCGGCCGGTCAAGCCGCGCCAGCCTTGCGTAGGGGCGCAGCGCGCGCGGCACCAGCCGGTCGATCCAGCCGCCGCGCGGGATGTCGCTCGCCGACGTTTCGCCTGGCCCCGACATCGAAACCCCGACATTGCCCTTTGGCGCCGGCCCGACTATACCCGGCGCGCCCCTTCGAGACGATCCCGACGCGGGGCGGTCCGCCCAGGCGCCAACGGAACCGAAATCGCCGATGTCCAAGGTCCGGCTTCACCTCGCTGAGACGCTGACGCAAGGGGGCGTCGTCGAAACCGGTCCCGACCGGGCGCACTATCTGGGTGCGGTGCTCCGCATGGGAAGCGGCGATGCGCTGCGCGTCTTCAACGCCGTCGACGGCGAGTTCGCCGCCGTGATCGAGGAGATCGGCAGGCGGCGCTGCACGATCCGGCTGCATGCGCGGACGCGTGTACCCGCGCCGGAACCCGATCTGTGGCTGGTGTTCGCACCGATCAAGCGGGCGCGGATCGACTTTCTGGCCGGGAAGGCGACCGAGCTCGGCGTCTCGGCGCTGTGGCCGGTCTACACCGCGCGGACCAACGTCGCGCGGGTCGGCCTGGAGCGGCTGCGCGCCAACGCCGCCGAGGCGGCCGCCCAGTGCGGGCGGCTGAGCGTGCCGGAGGTCTTCGCGCCGGCCTCGCTGGAGGCCGTCCTGGCGGGCTGGCCCGATGCGAGGCGCCTTTACTGGTGCGACGAGACGGGCCGCGGCCGCGCGGCCGCACGGGTGTTCGACCATGGCGCGCCCGGTCCGGCGGCGGTTCTGGTCGGTCCGGAAGGCGGCTTCGCCGAGGACGAGCGTGCGCGGCTGCGGGCGCATCGCCGGGTTGCGGCGATCGATCTCGGCCCCCGCCTCATGCGTACGGAGACCGCTGCGTTCGCCGCCCTGGCGTGCTGGCAGGCCCTGCGCGGCGACTGGGCCGGCGGTAGCGCCGCCGATGACGCGATCGCGCTGGGCTAGCGCGGGAGAACCGACGATGGCCGCGCCGCCGACCGCCGAGGGAGCCCGGATCGAAGATCGCCGCCAGCTCGTGGCGTATCTGGAGGCCGGCTGCAAGCCCGCCGCGGACTGGCGCATCGGCACCGAGCACGAGAAGTTCGTCTTCCACAGACAGTCCCTCGCGCCCGCGCCGTATGAGGGGTCCTGGGGGATCGGCGCATTCCTGGAGGGGCTCACCCGGTTCGGCTGGGAGCCGGTGCGTGAGAACGGCGACACGATCGCGCTGAGCAGGGGTGCGTGCACGGTCTCGCTGGAGCCGGGCGGCCAGCTCGAGCTGTCCGGCGCGCCGCTGGAGACCATCCACGAGACGTGTGACGAGGTCCACACCCACTTGGCCGAGGTCAAGGAGATCGCGGGCGAGCTCGGCGTCGGCCTGTTCGGAATGGGCTTCCATCCCAAATGGAAGCGCGCGGACATGCCGTGGATGCCCAAGGGCCGCTACCGCATCATGCGTGCATACATGCCCAGAAAGGGGTCGCTTGGGCTCGACATGATGGTCCGGACCTGCACGGTGCAGGTGAACCTCGACTACGCCTCCGAAGCCGACATGGTCCGGAAGTTCCGCGTCGGCATCGCGCTCCAGCCGGTCGCGACGGCGATGTTCGCCGATTCGCCGTTCGTTGAAGGCGTGCCGAGCGGCTACTTCTCCTACCGCAGCCGCGTCTGGGAGGACACCGATCCCGACCGGTGCGGCATCCTGCCCTTCGTCTTCGAGGACGGCATGGGCTTCGAACGCTATGTCGATTACGCGCTCGATGTGCCGATGTATTTCGTCTATCGCAACGGCCGGTATCTCGATGCGTCGGGCCTGTCGTTCCGCGACTTCCTCGACGGTCGGCTGTCAATCCTGCCGGGCGAGCTGCCGACGGTCTCCGACTGGGCGGACCACCTGACGACGCTCTTCCCCGAGGTGCGGCTGAAGCGCTTCATCGAGATGCGCGGCGCCGACGGCGGGCCGTGGCGTCGTCTGTGTGCGTTGCCCGCGCTGTGGGTCGGGCTGCTCTATGACGACGCCGCGCTCGATGCGGCCTACGAGATGGTCCGCGACTGGACGGTCGATGAGCACCGGATGCTGCGCAACCGGACCCCGCGCGAGGCGCTGCATACGGCGTTCCGCGGCCGGACACTGCGCGAAGTCGCCGGTGAGATGCTGGAGATCGCCCATGCCGGGCTGCGTGGCCGCGCCAGGTGCGATCGGCTCGGCGACAACGAGACCGGCTTTCTCGGCGCGCTCGACGAGATCGTCCGCGATGGCCGCTGTCCGGCCGAGCTGAAGCTCGCGCGCTACCGCGACGCCTGGAACCGCAACGTCGACCCGCTGTTCGACGAGTTCGCCTATTAAAGCCGGCCCGGACCGGCCGGGCCGAGGCTGCGCGGCGGTCTCAGGCCGCCGTTCCGCCGACGGTCAGCCTGTCGATCAGCAGCGTCGGCTGACCGACACCCACCGGCACCCCTTGGCCGTCTTTGCCGCACGTGCCCACGCCCGGATCGAGCGCCATGTCGTCACCGATCATGCGGACCCGGGTCAGCAGGTCCGGTCCGTTGCCGATCAGGGTTGCGCCCTTGACCGGCGCACCGAGGCGGCCGTTCTCGACCAGATAGGCCTCCGAGGCCGTGAAGACGAACTTGCCGGAGGT
>CAYFYS010000075.1:0-7963 GCA_964347365.1 uncultured Rhodospirillaceae bacterium
TGGACAGGTCCGGATTCTCGGCGATCGAACGGCGCGCGCGCCCGCTCCGGGTGCCCCGCAGCCTGGTGGAAATGCACACCACCAGCCCGAGCGAGACCAGCAGGCAGACAAGCTGCGGGATCGAGACGATCAGCCCGCCGAAACGGAGATTGGCATCGTGGAACGGTGTCGGAAACGCCTGGCTTTCGGAGCCGAGGATGATCAGGACCAGATTCTCGAAGATCAGCAGGAACCCGAGCGAGGAGACCAGCGGGATCGCATGCTCGGTGGCATCGCCGTATTTCATCTTCAGGTAACGGTAGGTGAAGCGTTCGACCAGCAGCGAGGCGGCCACTGCGCAGACCAGTCCGAGCGCCAGGGCGAGCGCCCAGTGCAACCCCCCGTCCGACAGGCCGAACGGCAGGCCGTAATAGGCAAGCCCCCAGGCCACCATTCCCGAAATCATGAAAATCGGCGGGATCGTGAAGTTGAGGAAGTTGAGCATCCCGATGGTCAGGGTGAATGCGACCGCGACCATTACGTAGACGCCGCCCAGCATCAGGCCGCTGATCACTTGCTGGGTGATCAGCATCCACGGCTCGCCGTCAGCTCCATAACGCCGTAGCGCAGCGTGATCCGCCGTCCCAGCACCGGATCCTCCAGGGCGATCTCGTATACGTGACAAGACGCATCGCCGCCCGGTTCGGGACCGGTACACAGGACCGCCCGACCGGGCGGGAGGTCGGTTTCCGCAAGCAACCCGTCCGCCGTTCCATGCTGGAGGAGCTTCATCCCACCGTCTTGCCGCCGGCCCGAGGCGCTCAGGATCAGCGCCCCGGCGTGACCGGCGACATCGGCGTAACGCCACACCTCGCGGCAGACCGGCTTGGCGCAGACAGGGGTGCCCGGCGGCTCTTCGGGACGCCGGTGGTCGGACGCAACGCCGATCAACATGCCGCCACTGGTGCCGATCAGGGCGATTGCGGCGTCAGCCACGGTTCCGGCCCCCACGACCTGGAAGTCCGATGCCATGCTCAGCCGGTCGACCGGAACCGGGCTCCTTGTGTTGCCGTGGGCTACCACGAGCCGGTCGATCAGGAGATCCGGGGTGACGACGGTGTCGGTCTGGTGGACGTGCGGCCGGAAGACGAAGCCCGTCGTCATCGACCCGACGGGTCCGGCTGCCAGGTGATCATGCGCAATTCTCCCAGCTCGCGCCGCATCTTCCGCCAGCTCTCCCCGCCGTCGGTGGACCGCCAGATCTGACCCATGATCGTGCAGAAGAAGATCAGCCCGGGATCGGCCGGGTTGGTGCCGATCCACCAGATGGTGCTGTTGACGTGGCCGGGCAGTTCGACATTCTCCCAGCTCTCGCCCCGGTCGCGGCTCCTGAGCAGCATGCCCGTCTCGCCCGAGGGCCGGTCCCCGACCGACAGGAAGACGATCTCCGAATCGTCGGCCCGGCGCTCCATGCAGCGCATATAGACGAACGGCGCCTGGGGGACCTCGATCCGGCGCCAGTGCGCGGCATTGTCGGTGCTCTTGTGCAGCCCCTCCTCGGTCGAGCACAGGATCTCGCGCCGGCCATCGGCGTCGTCGAAGAAGACCATGTTGTGGGTATCGACCGAGATCAGCCCGTCGTTGAGCTTCTCCCAGGTCTCGCCCAGATCGGTGGTGCGGAAGATCCCCTCGATCTCGATCGTCACCCAGACGGTTTGGGGATCGATCGGGTCGAACCGGATCGAAGTGACCCGGGGCGTGTTGATGAACCAGCACTCGGTGTCGTTGCCCAGACGGCAGCGCTGCCAGCTTGCCCCGCCGTCGAGCGTCCGGAAGATCTCCGCCGGACGGGTGCCGGCGAAGATGATGTGGGCATCGTGCGGCGCCTGGGCCATCTGCAGGATGTGCAGCCCATCCATCGGCGAAGGGATGTGGTTCCAGCGCCCGGCGGCCTGGTCCCAGCGATAGACCCCGAGGTCGGTGCCCGAGAGCACCTCGCCCGGCCTGTCGGGATGGACGGACAGGCACCACCAGCGCGATTCGTGGTAGATGCCGCCCGCGGTCGTGTGCGCCCGGTTCCAGCTCTCGCCGAAATCGTGGCTGAACCATGTCGAATGCCCGACCGAGGCGGCATATGCCGTCACGCCCATCGCCTCGCTCCCCTCGCGCGCTGCGGACATGGCACTATAGCCGCAAGCGCCGCGCCATCCTACGATGGCAACGGTCTGTGGGGAGTGGCGGATGGCTGATTGCGCTGTGCACGGTGCCGGGCGCGACTGGGCGGCGCGCGCTGCGGCGTTGTCGCCCGTGATCGCCGCGGCGGCGGAACGGACCGAGCAAGAGGGCAGGGTGGCGCCGGAGGTGATGGCCGCGCTGCACGAGGCCAGGCTGTTTCGGCTCTGCCTGCCTGCCGCGCTTGCCGGCGCGGAGGCCTCGCCGATGACCATCCTTGCGGTGCTGCAGACCGTCGCGGCCGCTGATGCCAGCACCGCCTGGTGTCTCGGCCAGGCCCTCGGCTGCTCGCTGGCTGCCGGCTTCGTGGCGCCCGAGATCGCTGGCGAGATCTTCGGGCCGGCCGATGCGGTGCTCGCCTGGGGACCGCCGAACCCGCACTCCCGCGCGGTCGCAGTCGAGGGCGGCTGGCGGGTGACCGGCAGGTGGCGCTACGCCAGCGGCATCCGCAACGCAACCTGGCTCGGCGGGCATGCGCGGGTCTGCGCCCCGGACGGCACGCCGGTTCTGACCGCCGACGGGCGGCCCGTTCTCAGGACGTTGCTCTTCCGTGCGGCCAGCGCCGAGATCGTACCGGTCTGGGAAGTGATCGGGCTACGCGGCACCGGCAGCGACGATTACGCGGTCGAGGATCTGTGGGTACCCGAAGCCTACACATACACCCGCGACCTGGCGCGCGACCGGCACGGCCCCGGCCCGCTGCACCGGATCGCGCAGACGGCGTTTTACGGCATCGCCTTCGCCGGTGTCGCGTTGGGTATCGCCCGGGCGAGCCTGGATTCCTTCATCGCGCTGGCCGGCGAAAAGACGCCAGCCTACACCACGGCGACCTTGCGGGAAAACGCCGCCGTCCAGCTTCAGGTCGCCCGCTGCGAGGGGCGACTCGGCGCCGGACGGGCGTTCCTGGTCGAGATGAGCAGCGCGCTGTGGGACGCGGTCTGCCGCGAGCAGGAGCTTTCCCTCGCCCAGCGTGCGCGGCTCAGGATCGCATGCACCTACGCCAGCGAATGCGCCCGCAAAGTGGTCGATTACACCTATCACGCCGCCGGGGCCGGGGCGATCCTGCGGCGCAACCCGTTTGAGCGGCGGTTCCGCGACATGCACGCCGTCGCCCAGCAGATCCAGGCAGCGCCGACGAACTTCGAGCATGCCGGCATGGCCTTGCTCGGGCTTGCGCCCGGTGCGCGGGTCTGAAGCGCGCTTCCGGCCCGTCGAATCCGTGGCGCGCCCGGGAAGATTCGAACTCCCAACCTCCTGATCCGTAGTCAGGTGCTCTATCCAGTTGAGCTACGGGCGCGGGTGCGAGCGGATATACAGCCTTGCCGCGGCGCACGCAATGCGGCGGGACCGCTATTCCGCCGCGCCGCGTGCCTCGCCCGCCAGCCCGCGGCGGAAGGCTTCGACGTCGGGTCCTCCCGGCGCCATCGGGAACACCGACTCAACGGCGGTGTAGTCGAAATAGCCCAGCCGGGCCAGGGGCCGGATCCGGGCGATATCGAGCTTGCCGTCCGCGTTGAGCGCATCGTCGTCGATATGGACCCCGACGACCCGGCCGACCACGACATGGGCGTTGTTCTCCACCGTGTGGCCCGGCAGGACCATCGCGCCGTAGAACCGGCATTCGAGATGCACCGGGGACTCCGCGACCCGCGGCGGGGCGACCAGGCGCGAGGGTGCGGGCGTCAACCCGGCCAGCGCCATCTCGTCGACGCCGGCATCAACCATCCGCGCGGTGGTGTTGACCGCCTCGCGCAGCGCGTAGGTCGCCATGGAGCAGACGAACTCGCCCCCGCTCATCGCGTTGACCACGCTGTCCTTGAGCGTGCCGTCCGGCTTCTGGCCGGCGGCGAACATCACATAGGGCGGATCGTAGCCCAAATTGTTGAACTGGCTGAACGGAGCGAGGTTGACGCCGCCCCCGCGGTCGAGCGTGGACACCCACCCGATTGGCCGCGGCACGACGATCGACTTGTAGGGGTTGTGGCGAAGCTGGTGGTCGTTTCTGTCGGGTTCGTAGAACATCGGCCCTTGCCCGGTCGCCGGAGATGCGCCCGACTATGTCATGTCCGAACCGGTGGAGAAACGCCCGGGTGGTGGGGCGATGGCGACGTTGTCGATCAGTCGTGCTCGTCCGAGCCGTGCTGCGGCGAGCGCGCGGCCCGGGCGGAAAATCGGTCCGCTCAGCGGAGCGAGGGTCTGCGCATCGACCGCCGCGACGTACTCGACGGGATCGTACCCGGCCGTGCGCAAAGCATCGGCGGCGCGCGCGATCTCGCCGGCGATATTGCCGGCCCCGGCCCCCAGCGCCTGCGCAAGCGCCTTCAGGGTCGCATGGAGCGCCGGGGCGGCACGGCGTTCGACCGGGCTCAGATAGGCGTTGCGCGAGGACAGCGCCAGACCGTCGGGCTCGCGCACGGTCGCCACGCCGTGGACCGCGACCGGAAGATCGAGGTCGCGGACAAGGCGTCTGATTACCTGGAGTTGCTGGTAGTCCTTTTCCCCGAACCAGGCGAAATCCGGCCCGACCATGTTGAACAGCTTCGCAACCACGGTGGCGACCCCGTCGAAATGGCCGGGGCGGATGGCGCCGCACAGACCCTCCGTCACGCTGCCGATCGCAATCGTGGTGGCGAACCCCTCGGGATAGATTTCGGCCACGCCCGGCGCGAACAACAGATCGGCGCCCGCCCCGGCGAGCAGCGTGGCATCGGCCGCTTCATCGCGCGGATAGGACGACAGATCCTCGCCCGGGCCGAACTGCCTGGGGTTGACGAAAAGGCTGACGACCACGCGGTCGGCCTGACGATCGGCGGCCTCGACCAGTGCCAGGTGGCCGGCATGGATTGCGCCCATCGTCGGCACCAGCCCGACCGAAAGCCCGCGCGCGCGCCAGCCCCCGACGACTTCACGGATCTCCGCGGTGGTGCGGACTGTTTCCACCGCTCGCAAGCCGGCCTGCGCCCCGCGGCGGTTCGGCTCAGACGAGCTCGGCCCGCTTGGGCACGCCGAAGCAGTGTTCCGGGCCGGGGAAACGCCGCCTGCGGACATCGCGCGCATACGAAGCCGCCGCCGTCGCCAGCGCATCGCCGAGGGCTGCGTAACGGCGGACGAAGCGCGGCGTGAAATCGGAGAACAGCCCCGCCATGTCCTCGGTCACCAGCACTTGACCGTCGCAATGCGGCGAGGCGCCGATGCCGATCGTCGGGATCGCGACCGTGTCGGTGATCTCGCGCGCGACCGGCTCGACCACGCCTTCGACGACCATGGAGAACGCTCCGGCATCGGCGATGGCGCGCGCATCGGCGACGATCGCCCGGGCGTCGTCGGGGTCGCGGCCCTGCACCCGGAACCCGCCATAGGCATTGACCGATTGCGGCATCAGCCCGACATGGCCCATCACCGGGATCGACCGGCGGGTCAGGAACGCGATCGTCGGCGCCATCTCGGTTCCGCCTTCGAGCTTCACGCCCCCGCACCCGGTCTCGATCATCACCCGGGCGGCGTTGCGGTAGGCTTGGCGGGGCGATTCCTGATAGCTGGCAAAGGGCATGTCGACGATCACGCACGCCCGTTCCGAGCCGCGCACGACCGCCGCGCCGTGGGCGATCATCATATCCAGCGTTACGCCCAGCGTGGAATCCAGGCCGTAGACGACCATGCCCAGCGAATCGCCGACCAGCAGGATGTCGACATGGGGGTCCAGCGTCTTGGCCTGCGGTGTGGTGTAGGCGGTCAAGGCGACGATCGGCTCGCCGTTCTTGCGCCCGCGGAGCGCCGGAACTCCCATGCGCTCGGGTTGGGTGCCCACGCTCATTTCACCCTCTCGTCGTCCCGACGGTACCCGCCGCCAGTCTTGCAACGCCGTCTTTTAGACCCTTTCAGGCGTTCGCGAAACGCCGAGGATCGCGCGCCTGCCCGGACGCTGCGCCGCGATGTGGCGCGCCGAACGCGGTCCCTCTCGGGCGCGCAAGCGTGGCGGTCGGCGGTCCGCCCCGATAGACTGCGCGCCATGACGGCTTTGGATCAGGCAGGGGATCAGGCAGCGCCCATCGGCGCGTGGGCGGAATTCGGCACCGCGCGTCCGCAGGTGCGGCTCCTGGCCGGGCGCCACAGACGCATGCGGGCGGGCCACCCATGGGCCTATTCCAACGAGATCGCAATGACGCGCGAGGTCAAGGCGATCGCGCCGGGCAGCATCGTTGCGCTGCGGGATCACGCCGGCGGGGCGATCGGCGCGGCAACGTTCAACCCGCATCCGCTGATCAGCGCGCGGCTGTTGTGTGCCAACCCCGATGCCGAGATCGACCAGGCGTTCCTCGCCGCGCGGCTGCGCTGCGCGCTGGCGCTGCGCGCACGGATGTTTGCGGCCCCGTTCTACCGGCTCGCCTGGTCGGAGGCGGACGGGCTACCGGGCCTGGTGCTCGATCGCTATGGTGAGGTCTGCGTCATCCAGCTCAACACCGCGGGGCTAGACCGGCTTGCAGCGCCGCTGCTCGCGGCGGTCGAAGAGGTGCTTGCGCCCCGGTCGGTGGTGCTGCGCAACGACAGTCCGGTCCGGATGATGGAAGGGCTGGATGCCGAAATCCGAACCCTCGGCGCGCCGCTGGACGGCGCCGTCCCCGTGGAGGAGAACGGCGCCCGCTTTCTGTGCGATCCCGCCGGCGGTCAGAAGACCGGCTGGTTCTTCGATCATCGCGAAAACCGGGCGCGTGTCTCCCGACTCGCCGCTGGCGGGGCAAGCGTGCTCGACATCTGCAGCTATCTCGGCGGGTTCGGCATCCAGTCGGCGATCGCCGGCGCGTCTGCGGTGACCTGTCTGGATCGTTCCGCGCCGGCGTTGGCGCTCGCCGAGGCGGCTGCCGGTCTGAACGGTGTCGCCGGACGCTGCGCGTTCGTGCGCGCAGAGGCGCTGCGCACCCTGGCCGAGTTCGCCGCTGAGGGTCGCCGCTTCGATATCGTGGTCGCCGACCCGCCGGCCTTCGCGAAGTCCAGAAAGGACCTGTCGAGCGGGCTGAAGGGCTACCGCAAGCTGTTCCGCCTGGCCGCGCGCCTGGTCGCGCCGGCGGGGTTTCTGTTCGCCGCCTCGTGCTCGCATCACGTCGATGCGGCGCGCTTCGCTGAAGCGGTGCGCAAGGCACTGCGCGATGCCGGTCGCGCGGGCCGCATCCTCTACGCCGGAGGGGCGGCGCCGGACCATCCGGTACATCCCTGTCTGCCCGAAAGCGCCTACCTGAAGACGGCGCTGCTCGCGCTCGATTAGATGATCAAACCCCTTGGGGAGGTGCAACGATGCTGAAGATCCTGGGACGGGCCACGTCCTCGAACGTCCAGAAGGTGGTATGGCTGTGTGCGGAGATCGGCCTGCCGGTCGAGCGCACCGATATCGGTGGCCCCTACGGCGGCAACGACCAGGCGGATTACCTGGCGCTCAACCCGAACGGTCTGGTGCCGACGCTGATCGACGACGGGTTCGTGATCTGGGAATCGAACAGCTGCCTGCGCTATCTCGCCTCCAGACACGCACCGGGCACGTGGCATCCGGACGACCTGCAGACGCGCGCGCGGGCGAACCAATGGATGGACTGGTCGCTCGGCACGCTCGCTCCGGCCCCTGTCCCGGTCTTCCACGGCCTTGTCCGTACCCCGCCGGAACAGCGCGACATGGACCGGATCAGCACCGCCCGCAGCAACTGGGGCGCCAAGATGGCGATGCTCGACGACCCCCTTGCCACGAACGACTTCGTCGCCGGCG
>CAYFYS010000076.1:0-7940 GCA_964347365.1 uncultured Rhodospirillaceae bacterium
CATCACGGTCATGGTTTCGGTTTAGCACTGGTGCCACCTGTTACAGCGGGCCGCCCGGCGATGCAACGCGGTCAGGCGTTTGCCATCAGGAAGCGCCGCACCACCCGGTTGAACGCCCCGGGCTGCTCCAGATTCGACAGGTGGCCGCAGTTTTCGATGACTTCGAGCCGTGCGCCGGGGATGCGCTCGCGCATGTATTCGCCGACACGGGGCGGGGTAAGCGGATCCTGGGCGCCAAACACCAGGAGCACCGGGACGGCGATGTCGAGCAGGTCGCGCGCGCGACCCCATCCGGCGGAAGCGCGCACGGTTTTGATGTAGGATTCCACGCGAAGCGCGGCATGGGCGGCGGAAGCCCGTTGAAAGGCGTCCGCCGAACAGTCGGGTCCGAGCAGCCACCGCACCGCCTCGTCCGCCCGATCGGCCGGATCGGCGCCGTCGAGATAGGGTTGGATGCGCGCGGTGACGAACGCGTCCGCAGATTGCGTGCGGCCGGCGCGGGGATCGTCCGGGTCCGCCCCGGCGAAGGTATCGCACAGCACCATCGTCGCCACCCGTTCCGGATGCAGGCGATAGAAGTCCTGGGCGATGCGTCCACCCATCGACAGCCCGCACAGATGGGCGCGCTCAGCGCCGAAATGATCAAGCAACCGCAGCAGGTCGGCGCTGAAATCGACGAAATCGAGGTCGCCCCGGTAATCTTCGGACGCGCCGTAGCCGCGGGCATCCCAGGCGACCGCGGTGAAACGTTCGGCAAACACCGGAAGCTGTGGTGCCCAGTGGGACCTGTTGCCGCCGATTCCGTGCAGGAAGACGACCAGCGGTCCGCGACCGGCGACATCGATCGCAAGCCGTGGCGCGCCGGCGATGAATTCGGTGCGGACCGGATTCATGCCCGTCTACCCCCTGTTTGCCGGCAGCGCCGGTCGGGCTCGGCCGGGAGCTAACTCCGCAGCGCCGCCACCGCCTCGCGCAGCCGTTCGTCGAAGCCGATCAGCGTGCGGCCACCGAACGCGATCACTGGGCGGCGGATGAGCCGGGGGTGGGCGCGCAGCAACGCCGAGGCGGAAGCCGCATCGACCGTCTTGCGCACCGCCTCGGGCAGCGCACGCCACGTCTTGCTCCGCCGATTGAGCAGCGCCTCCCAGCCGCACTCGTCGATCCACGCATCCAGCCGCCCCGCCTCCACGCCATCGGTATCGAAATCGTGGAACCGGCAGGCGATCCCCTGCTCGTCGAACCACCGCATGGCGGTCCGGCAGGTGTCGCAGTTACCGATGCCATGGACCGTCGCCGTGGCGCCGAGGGCGGTCACGGCATCTTCCAGGAGATCGAGCCCCGCCTTGGCAAAGGCCCACATGTTGGCCTCGCGGTCATCATCGCCGGTCTCGATCGTCAGGCAGCGTTCGATCGGACCGGTGACCGCGAAACAGGCATGGCCCGAGGCGTCGCCGTAGCGGTTGCCGCCCGGACCGGCGGCTCCGCTCTCGCTCAGCGCCCAGGTGGAATCCAGCCGGTCGCGGATCGCGCGCGCGGCCAGGAGGGCGTATTCTTCGGTGGCGCCGCGCTGGCGGGACTGTGCGGCGGTCAACCGCAGCAGGCCCCGGCGCGCATCCGGGGTATAGATCACCCCGCCGCCGACGAAATACGACGATGCGCCCGGCACCGCGAGCAGGGCGGCCGAGATCAGCCCGCCGGCCGCAGACTCCGAGACCGATACCGTCTGACGCCGCGCGATCAGAAGCGCCGCGGCGGCCCTGGAAAGCGGTTCCAGCTCAGGCATGGCCGACTCCCTGAAGGCCGAACAGACGCTGCGCGGTGCCGCCGAGGATAGCCGCAGTCGCGGCCTCGTCCAGCGCCGCATCGTAGACCACTTTGGAGGGTTCCAGGTCGCCGATGGAGAACGGATAGTCCGAGCCCAGCACGATGTGGTCCGCGCCGACCAGATCGATCAGATACCGCAGCGCCGGCGGGTCGTAGACGATGCTGTCGAAATAAAGTCGTGCCAGCCCCTCGCGCGGGTCGTGTTCCAGGCCGTCGTCGTCTTTGTAGTTCGCCGTCAGCCGGCCCAGCACATAGGGCAGCGCCGCGCCGCCGAGCGACAGGACCACGTTCATGCCGGAAAAGCGGATGAAGTGGCCGGTAAACAGCAGCCGGGCAACGGCGATCGTCTCGTCGTTGACCCGCCCGATCGTGTTCATCATGCCGTAGTCGTGCAACCGCACGTCGTCGCTGCCGAACATCGGATGGATGTAAAGCGTTGCGCCCGTCTCGGCGGCCTTGTGCCAGAACGGATCGAGGTCGGAGTCGTCGAGCGCGCCCGCGCCGTCCTTCGGCCGGGTGCCGATCATCGCGCCGGCGAAGCCTTCGGCCATCGCCTCCTCCAGCGCGCCGGCCGCGATCTCGCCGTCCTGCAGCGGCACGGTGGCGAGCGGCACAAAACCCGGGTTGTCGGATGCGAACCGCTTCAGATGCTGGTTGACGAACCGGCTCCAGGCCAGACCTTCATCGGCCGGGATGCCGTACCCGAAGGCATCGAGCCAGCCGGCGCAGACCTGCTGGTCTATCGACTGCTCAGACATCCAGGCAAGCCGCGGCTCCACCGAACGCAACCCCGGCATGACCGGCCGGGTCGGCCTGCCGCCGGCGAACACGAGCCGGTACGCGCCCGCGGAATGCAGCAACTCGATGGAGGGGAACCTCCCGGCCGTGCGCACCATCTCGTCGAGCATCGGCTCGGGGACGTGGTGGGAATGGGTGTCGATGATCATGCGGTGTGCTCCGTGGATTTCGATTGGATCGCCGCTTCGATGTCGGACAGTCGCATCGGCAGCTCGGCAAGGGAGATTCCGAGTGGCGCCAGGGCGTCGTTGACCGCGCTCGCCACCGCTGCCGGGGCGCCCAGATAGCCGCCCTCGCCGGAACCCTTCTGGCCGAGCGAGGTCTTGGGCGAGGGCGTGCAGTGCTCAACGTCCCTGACTAGAGGGATTTCCATCGACGACGGCAGCAGATAGTCGACGAACGAACCGGACAGGAACTGGCCCGTTTCGTCATAGGCGAACTTCTCGAACAGGGCCGCACCCACACCATGGGCCAACCCGCCGATGATCATGCCGCGAACGATGTCGGGGTTGATCACCGTGCCGCAGTCGTGGGCGATCGCATAATCGGTCACCGTGACCTTGCCGGTGCCGGGATCGATCTCCACGAACGGCACGTGCGCCTGGAAGGAGAAGCACGGGTAGAGCTGGATCTCCCGGTTCTCATCGGGGAGTTGGCCCGAAGCGCCGGGGACCTGGAGAACCGACATCTCCTGCAGGCCGGGCGCCATCCCGGGCGGCATCCGGTGGAGCTGGCGGTGGGCGATCGCGGCGACCTCCTCCCAGGAGAGCTTGCGCGACGGCGCACCGAGGACGAAGAACACGCCGCTCTGATATTCGATGCGCGCGGCCGAAACGCCGAGATTGTGGGCGGCGATCCGGATCATCCTGGCCTTGATCGCGCGCGCGGCCTCGGAGGTCGCCCCGCCCAGGACAATCGCCATCCGGCTCGCCACCGGGCTGCGGGTCGGCAGCGCCTCCAGCGAGTCGGCGTGGGTGACCCGGATCGTATCGGGATCCCGCTCGAGCTCTTCGCCGGCGACGGTCGCCACCAGGGTCTCGTGACCCTGGCCCGAGGTCGTGGTCGACATCACCGCGGTGATCCCGCCATGGGGGTCGACCCGCATCAGACAGGATTCCACGAAGGTGGTGATCTCCAGCCGTTCGTTGAGCAGTTGCTCGAAGACGTTATTTCCGCCGCCGGGCTCCAGGCATGTCGCGATGCCGATCCCGGCGAGCCGTCCCGTTGCGCGCACCGCCTCGCGTCGGGCGAGCAGCGCGGGATAGTCGGCCAGCGCGAGCGCCTTGTCGAGGACCGCATGGTAGTCGCCGCTGTCGTATTCGGTGCCCGTCGGGATCCGCCACGGGAACTCGTCGTGGCCGATCAGGTTCCGCCTGCGGATCTCCAGCCGATCAATGCCCAGACGGCCCGCGACCTTGTCGATCCCGGTCTCGATCATGAAATTGGTCGGCGCTTGGCCGAAACCGCGGACCGGTACCTGGCCGGTCTTGTTGGAGGTCACTGCGATCACCTCGTAGGCGACGCTGCCGATCCTGTAGGGACCGACCAGGGCGGTGATCGGCTTGCCGAGCTGAAGCGGCCCGCGCCCGGGGTAAGCGCCCACGTCGTCGATCGCGCGCAGCTTCATCGAGCGGATCGTGCCGTCGTCCTCGAACGCCAGCGTGACGTCGAACAGCCGATCGGGGCCGTGCGCGTCCCCGCCCGACATGTTGTCCAGCCGGTCCTCGATCAGGCGCACGGGCAGGCCCAGCGTGCGCGCGAGATAGGAGACCAGAACGGTATGCTTGATGCCGCGCTTCACGCCGTAGCTGCCGCCGACGTCGACGTCGTTGTGCACGCGCACGGCGTTCAGCGGGATCTCCAGCGCATCGGCGATCTGCTCGGCGTAGTTGGGCATCTGGATCGAGGCCCAGACGTCGAGGATCCCGTCGAAGGGGTCCCAGCGGGCCGTCACCCCGAAGGTCTCGATCGGCACGGTGGAACTGCGACCCCAGCGGGCGCGGTAGGACAGCGTGTGTGCGGCAGCGGCGAAGTCGTCCTCCACGGGGCCCCAGACGAAGTTCTTGTGCAAGAGCACGTTCGTCCCGTGCTCGGGATGGACCAGGGGCGAGGCCGGATCGGGCAGGGATTCGATCTCCACGGCGGCCGGCAAGGGCTCGTAGTCGACGCAAACGCGTTCGGCTGCGTCCTCGGCGATGTAGCGCGAATCCGCCACGACCGCTGCGACCCACTCGCCGGCATAGCGCGTCATCCCGACGGCCAGCGGAAACCATCGCACCGCCGGCAGGTGCAGACCGTGATAGAGCGGCCGGGTATGGCGCGCCAGCTCATCGCCCGTCAGCACGGCGTGGACCCCGGGCAGCGCCAGGGCGGCGGTGGCATCGATCGCAACGATACGCGCGCGCGGGTGCGGGCTTGCGACCAGGGCGAGGTGCTTCATCCCCGGCAGCGCGACATCGGCGACGAAATTACCCTTGCCGGCCACGAAGCGCCGGTCTTCCCTGGTCCGCCGTCTGCGCGAGACGTAGCGGTAATTGGCGCGGCGCGCCGACCCGGCGCTCATCGCCGGTCCCGCGCGCTGGATCGGCGGCGCCCGGCGGCCAGTTCAATCGCCTCGACGATCTGGGTATAGCCGGTGCACCGGCACAGATTGCCGGAGATCGCCTCGCGGATCTCTTCGCGCGTGGGCTCGGGACGCTCGGCGAGCAGCGCGTGCGCAGCGATCATCATGCCCGGCGTGCAATAGCCGCACTGCATGGCATGGCACTCCCAGAACGCATCCTGTACGTCGCCCGGCGCACCGTCCTCGCCGCCCAGCCCCTCTACCGTTACGACCTCGTGGCCGTCAGCCTGTACCGCGAACATCAGGCACGAACGGATCGGCACGCCGTCGAAAATCACCGAGCACGCCCCGCAGACGCCGTGCTCGCAGCCGACATGGGTGCCGGTCTGGCGCAGCCGGTCCCGCAGGAAATCGACCAGCGTCAGGCGCGGCGGCACGCGGGCGCGGTGCACGGTACCGTTGACCGCGACCGCAACGGCCATGTCGGTCATGCCGCGGCCGCCGCGCGGGCCTGTGCGATCGCCCGTCCGAGAAGGACCCCGGCGACCCGGCGGCGATAGTCCGCGCTCGCGTGCAGGTCGGTGTCCGGCTCCAGCACCTCTTCGATGTGGTGCAGCGCCGCCGCGACCGCCGCGGCATCGAGCGTGCCGCCGAGCAACGCCCGCTCGAGCCCGACCGGCCGCACCGGCGTCGGCGCCGCCCCGCCCACGCCCGCGGCGATCCGCACGCACCTTCCGGCCGCGTCGAGCTGGACCTGGGCACAGGCCGAAACGATGGCGAAATCGCCGTGGCGGGAGGCGACCTCCTGGAAGGAAGCACCGATGCGCGTGCCTCCCCAGATCGGAAATCGTACATCCACCAGACATTCGTCGGCGTCGAGCGCGGTCATCATCGGCCCCCGGAAGAACGTCGATGCCGCATGCGTGCGCATCCCGCCTGCGCTCCGCGCCCGCAGGCGGGCATCAAGTACCAGCGCGACCAGCGGGATCTCGGCCGAAGGATCGCCATGGACCAGGCTACCGCCGATGGTGCCGCGATTGCGGGTCTGCTGGTGGCCGACGAAGCCCAGCGCCTTGACGAGCAGCGGCGCTGCACGGGCGGCGTCGGTGGACAGCTCGACCGTGCGCTGGCGCGCGCCCGCGCCGGTCACCAGCGCCTCGCCCGCAGCCGTGACGGTCTGCAAGGCCTCGATATCGTTGATGTCGACCAGCAGATCGGGCCGGGCGAGCCGCATCGCCATCAGCGGAACCAGGGTCTGCCCGCCGGCGATGATCTTGCGTTCGGCGCCGTCCGCTGGCGCGGCCAGGATCTCGCACACCTCTTCCAGGCTCCGGGCCTTGAGGTACTCGAATGCGGCCGCCTTCATCGACCTCCCCTTGTGCCGGGCGCGCAACTTCGTCGCCCCGGCCGGTGCGGTCAAGGGCCGCGCCGCGCCCGCACCTTAGTTCAGGGCAGGAAACGGGTGCGGCGCATGCCGAAATGGGTGCACGGGCCTTCGAACGGCGGCAGGGCGTGATAGTCTTCGCGCAGGCGCGCGCGGACTTCCGAGCGCAGGGCGGCCTCGAGCGCCGCCGCCGTCTCGAAGCTGGTGTCGCAGATCAGCATGTGATCGGCGCGTGCGGCCGGCAAGGCGCCGGTCCATGCGAGCGGGGTATATATTTCGCAGCGCCGGATGTCCGGCAGCCTGGCCATGATCGGCGGGTGATGCCGGCAATATTGGTCGATGAAGCGCGGCTCGTCCGCAGCCGGCCGCTGGTAGCGCACCAGGTAGCAGACCGGCACTGCAGTCGTGGCCGGATCGGTTTCGCCGGCACCGGGGATCGGCCGTCCCAGGAGAACCTCGTAGCGAACGCGCCAGTCGCGGACCGCCACGTCGCCGAATGCCGAGAGCGCCGCCGGCAGCGCCTGCCCACGCAGCGCCGTCTCGGCGGCGGCCAGGACGGCGAACCTGAGCTGCGCGACCAAAGGCGGGCCCGGGCCGTCGTCGATCATCGGGTCGCTGATTTCCAGCGGCGTATAGACTTCGACCGACGTCGCGCCCTGGACCGTGGCCAGAAGGCGTCCCGGACCGGCCGCAAGGCGCCGGAGAAAGGCGCCCTGATCGACGATATCGCCGGTGCAGTGCAGGAAAAGCGAGACGCTCATCGAGGGGTGGCCCGGCGCTCGGCGCTCAACGCTTTCGGTATTGCTGTTCGCCGAACATGTTGGACCAGCTTTCCTCGGTCCATTCCCATTGATCGGCGGTATCGGTGAGCCGTTCCATGTCCCTGCCCACGGCCGGGCGCGCCTCGACGCGGAGGAACCAGCGCAGGACGTTGGGAAAATCCTCCAGCTTCTGGCCCTGGCGGCCGTGCAGTCGGCACCATGGGAAGATCGCCATGTCGGCGATCGAATAATCGCCGGCCACATAGTCGCGCCCGGCAAGCCGGTTGTCGAGGATCTGGTAGAGCCGGCGCGCCTCGTTGGTGTAGCGATCATAGGCATAATCGATCTTCGCCGGCGCGTAGGCGCGAAAATGATGGGCCTGGCCCAGCATCGGCCCGAACCCGCCCGTCTGCCAGAACAGCCATTGCAGGACTTCGAGCCGGGCACGCAGATCGTGGGGCAGGAACCGGCCGGTCTTCTCGGCCAGATAAAGCAGGATCGCGCCCGACTCGAACACCGTCACCGGCCTGCCGTCAGGCCCCTGGCTGTCGACCAGCGCCGGGATCTTGTTGTTGGGGCTGATCTTGAGGAACGTCGGATCGAACTGCTC
>CAYFYS010000077.1:0-7939 GCA_964347365.1 uncultured Rhodospirillaceae bacterium
CACGCGAGCCGCGGTCGCGCCCGGGATCGGGCCGTCTACGCTCTGTGCCGCGCGGGGCCGCCGCGCGGCGGCCGCTCAGGCGAGCCTGGACAGGACCGCCTCCAGCTTCTGGGCGGCGGTGGCACGATCGATCTTCTCGACCAGCGCGAGCTCGCCGGCCAGGCGTTCCAGAGCGGCCTCATACATCTGCCGCTCGCTGTAGGACTGATCGGGCTGGCCGGCGGCGCGGTGCAGGTCGCGTACCACCTCGGCGATCGAAACCGGATCGCCGCTGTGAATCTTCGCCTCGTATTCCTGCGCACGGCGCGACCACATGGTCCGCTTTCCGCGCGGACGGCCGCGCAGGGTGGTCATGGCGGTGTTCATCTTGTCGCGCGAGCTGATCCGCCGCAGCCCGGAGTTCTTGACCTTGTCGACCGGAACCCGCAGCGTCATCTTTTCGGATTCAAAGGAAATCACGAACAGCTTCAGATCGAAGCCGGCGACCTCGCGGTCTTCGACCCCCAGAACCTTGCCGACACCATGTGTCGGGTAGACGACATAGTCCCCCTTCGAAAAGGGCAGTTTGCTTGCCATAGTGCCGCCTCTGCCTCGCGATTCCGGCCGCAGTCACCCGCCCTGCGCGGCGCCACACGCCGGCGGCGAACGCATCGGCCGTGTCTTTCCGACCACGATCAAGTCTATCAGAAAACCGTTTGAAACGTAAGCGGTCCCCTCCCCCAGACGGGCCGAAAGGTGGAAAGCGCCGCCGATCAGGTCCCCTTGCCCGGGCTCTCGGAAAAGAACTGGCTGAACTTGTCCGGGGTCTCGCGCCAGTCGTCGCCGTCGGCCGGCGGGTCGCCTTTGCGGGTGATGTTCGGCCACAGCTCGGCGTATTTGCGGTTCATTTCGACCCACTGCTCGGCGCCGTCATCGGTATCCGGATGGATCGCCTCGATCGGGCATTCCGGCTCGCAGACGCCGCAGTCGATGCACTCGTCGGGATGGATGACCAGCATGTTCTCGCCCTCGTAGAAACAGTCCACGGGGCACACCTCCACGCAGTCCATGAACTTGCACTTGATGCAGACCTCGTTGACGATGTAGGTCATCTCCACTCCACTTCCGATCCGATTGCCCCGACCGCACCGGGCCCGCGGGCCCAGCCTGATCCCTCATGCCGGGCGGTGGGGAACTTAGACCGATTGCCGCAGGGGACCAACCGAATTTTGCGCCTTGGCGGGCCCCGGCCGCGCCGCGATCAACCGCCGCCCAGCCGCGCCGCGGCGCGCTGGCGCGCAAGACCCCGGTCGCGGTCGCTGACGTAGATCAGCCCGCCGATCCGGCGCATGAGCTGGGCCTCGTGCGCATCGAGGCGGCCGTCGGCAAGCACGACCTCCCACAGCATCTCGATCAGCGCGACGCGATCGTCGTAAGAGAAGTTGTCCTTCACCGCGCGGGTGAAGCCGAGGATTTGAACGGTGTCGGCGACCCTGGCCTCGGCAGCCGCAACGAGCGCGCGGGCCTCGTCCTCGGCAAGCGACAGCCGGGTGCGGACCAGTTCGAGGATCCGCCGCCGCTCGAGCGCATCGTAGGAGTCATCGACACAGGCGGCATGGACCAGCAGCGCCGCGGCCGCCAGGTTGAACGCCTCGCGGTCATGGCCGGACCCGCCGGGTACGGCACCCTCCTGGAGGGCGCTGAAGAACGCCTTGATCCGATCCAGCATCCTAACCCGCCGGCGCGACAGGAGACGGGCACCGCGCAGCAAGTGCGGCCGTCCCCGCATCGGCGATCTCCTCATACAGACGCTGCGCCTCGCGCGCCGGCCCCCGGCGTCCGCAAAGCGCAACGACCCGTACGACGCGGATGGTGCGGGCCTGGGGAAAGGTCAGCACATCGCCGGGGCGAACCGGCTGACGGGCTTTGGTGATGACCGTCCCGTCGATGCGTATCTTCCCGTCCTGGCAGAGTCTGCTCGCCTGGGTGCGGCTCTTGAAGAACCGGGCATGCCAGAGCCATCTGTCGAGGCGCATCGTTTCCGTCATCCGGACCTCTTGAGTTCCTGAAGGATGGCGAAAGGCGAGCCGGGATCGGCCCGGTCGGCAGCCGGATTGCCGCGCCCCGCACGCCCAACCTTTCCGGGCGGGCACCTCGGGCGCTGGCCGGACGGCCGGACCCGGTAATAGCGGCTCTGTCCGCCGATGCCGCAACGGCGGTAGCCCAGGGCGTGCAGCACCGCCGGAACCCGGTCGGCGGTCAGTCCGGCGGGCGAGATCATCGCCGCTGTGGGCGTGAACATCCCCGCGCGCGCGGCTTCGGACAGGGCCGCTGCCAGGCGGTCGAGAATATCGACCCGGATCGCCTGACCGGCGAGGACCCGGTAGCCGCAGGCGGCGTAGAAGGCGCTGTCGACGCTTGTCTCGGCCGGCACCGAGCACAGGCCGGGCGCCGGGGCGGCGCGCGGGGGCTGGCGATTGTGGATCGACCAGAGCAGGGCACGCAGCCGCGCCGCGCGCGGTTTGATCAGGGCGGGAAGGTAGATCGTCTCGATCCCGAACCGCACGCCCAGCCGCCGCATGGCACGGCGGTCGCGCGGACCGATATCGGCGAGCAGCGGGCCGACCGCACGCCGCCGGACCGATCCCAGCGCTTCGACGAGCTGGAAGGCGAGCCCGCGCGCCGCACCCGCAAAGCCCGCCTCCCTCAGCCGATGGAGCGGTGCAAGACCGGCGGCAAGGTGGGCGTTCAGCCAGGCCGCCAGCCGCGCACGCACGCGCTCCAGCCGGTCGCGGTCGAGCGTATCACCGGCGTTGACGTCGATCCCCGGCGCGAGCGGCGCCGGTCCGGCCGACAGCCGGGCAACCCCGGTTCCCTGCCACAGGATGAGCGCATCATCGGACAGGCCGAAACTGTCGTCTTCCGCCGCGGCGAGCCGGGCGGCGCGTGCGTTGATCTCGCGCTCCACGATACGGCGGCTCGCCGCGGCCAGCGCGCGCGCACCGTAATCGCTCTGCGCGACGTGCGGCACGACCCGAACCCCCTCGATCCGGCCGACGAAGACGCCTTCGAGGTGGACCGCGCCCGTGGAATCGACCGCGGCGTAGAGATGACGGCCGCCGCCGGCCTGTCTGAGGAGTGCCGCCCGCTGGTCGACGAAGCGCTGGGTCAGGCGCCGGTGAAGCGCGTCCGACAGCCGGTCCTCGATCGCGCGCGCCCGTGCCTGCCAAGCGGCCGAATCGTCGATCCATCCGCCGCGATGGGAGATGTAGCTCCAGGTCCGGACATGGGCGATGCGCGCCATCAAGGTATCGATATCCCCGTCCGACCGGTCCAGATCGACCATCCGGCGCGCGACCCAGTCGGTCGGCAGACGCCCGGCCGGTCCGGCGAGATGACCGAAGACGGTCGCGAGCAGACGGGCATGGTCCTCGGCCATGGTCTTGCGGTAGTCGGGGATCTGGCAAACCTCCCACAACAGACGCAGCATGTGGCTGTCGCGCGCCCTGCGGGATACGGCCTCATCGCGCAGCAGCGCCGCCAGCGCGCGCTGGTCATCGCTTGCGCGTGCGCGCGCCAGTTCGGGGCGCGTCGGCCGGGCTTCCAGGCTCGCCAGGAGCGCCGCCGGCGCGCCGAAATCAAGATCGCCGTTGCGCCATTGAACGGTGGTAAGCGGCGCGAAGCTGTGCGATTCGATCGCCTCGACCACCGCGGGCTCCAGCGCGCCCAGCGTCGCGAGGGTGCCGAACGTCCCATCGGACATGTAACGCCCGGCGCGGCCGGCGATCTGGGCGAGCTCGGCCACGCACAGGCTGCGATGGACCCGGCCGTCGAACTTCCGCCGCTCGCAGAACGCGACATGGTCGAGCCGCATGTTCAGGCCCATGCCGATCGCATCGGTCGCAACCAGGTAATCGACCTCGCCGTTCTGAAACATCGCGACCTGGGCGCTGCGGGTCCTGGGGCTGAGCGCGCCCAGGACGATCGCCGTGCCGCCGCGCTGGCGTCGCAGAAGCTCTGCGATCTCATAGACCCGCCCGACCGAGAACGCGACCACGGCGCTGCGCCGGGGCAGCCGGGTCAGCTTCCGCGATCCGGCGTAGCCGAGCCTGGACAGCCGTGGCCGGGCGATGAAGGCAGCCTCCGGTACCAGCTTGCGGATCAACGCCCGCATGGTGTCCGCACCCAGGAACATCGTCTCAACCCGACCGCGCGCGCCCAGCAGACGTTCGGTGAACACGTGACCGCGCTCGGCGTCGGCGCACATCTGGATCTCGTCCACGGCCACGAAGTCGAACGGCCGCTCCAGGGGCATCGATTCCGTGGTGCACAGGAAATAGCGCGCCCGGGCCGGGACGATCTTTTCCTCGCCGGTCACCAGCGCGACATGTCGGGCACCCTTGAGGCGGACGACGCGGTCGTAGTTCTCCCGCGCCAGCAGCCGCAGCGGAAACCCGACGACCCCGCTGGAATGGCTCAGCAGGCGCTCGATGGCGAAATGGGTCTTGCCGGTATTCGTCGGCCCCAGGACGGCCGTGACGCGCGTGCGCGGCCCGTGTGCGGACATTGTCTCAGGATCGTTGTTCGAAGACCCGATTGCAAGCATCCGCAGGGCTTGCGCGGCCACGCCCGGCTGCGCATATCTCTGGGCGGATCGGGTGTGGGGAAGGCCCGCCCCGGGGTGTTCAGGGACCGGAGTCGCACCGCATGGCCGAGGAGACGCTGGACTTCCAGACGGAAGTCTCCCGACTGCTTCATATCGTGGCGAATTCGCTCTACAGCGAGAAACGGATCTTCCTGCGCGAGCTGATCTCCAACGCCTCGGATGCCTGCGACAGGCTGCGCTACGAGGCGATCACCAGGCCGGAGCTCATCGCCGAGGATCCGGACTTCGTCATCCGCATCGTGCTGGACGCTGCGGCGCGGACCATCGAGATCGCCGATAACGGGATCGGTATGAACCGCCAGGGGCTGATCTCCGATCTCGGCACCATCGCCCGGTCGGGCACCAGCGAATACCTGGCCGGGAACGCCGGGGATTCGGACAGCACGCCGGCGCTGATCGGCCAGTTCGGCGTCGGCTTCTACGCCTGCTTCATGGTCGCCGACAGAGTCGAGGTCACCAGCCGGCGCGCGGGCGAGGACCAGGCCTGGCGCTGGGCCTCGCAAGGAACGGGGTCCTTTACGATCGGCGAGGCGGAGCGGGCGGGCCGCGGCACCTCGGTGCTTCTGCATCTGCGCAAGGGCGAGGATGCGTTTCTCGATGCCGATGCGCTCAAGGGCATCGTCAAGACCTATTCCGACCACATCGCGCTGCCGATCAGGCTTTCGCAAGGTGACGACGAAGAGACGGTCAACCTCGGCGCGGCGCTGTGGACGCGGCCCCGCGCGGAGATCACCGCAGACCAGTACAAGGAGTTCTACCACCACGTCGCCCACGCCTTCGACGAGCCATGGATGACCCTGCACTGGCGGGCCGAGGGCGTACAGGAATACACCAACCTCTTGTTCATTCCCTCGCAGCGCCCGTTCGATCTGTTCAATCCCGAGCGCAAGCACGGTGTGAAGCTCTACGTCAAGCGGGTGTTCGTCACCGACCAGTGCGCGGAGTTGATCCCGCAATGGCTGCGCTTCCTGCGCGGGCTGGTCGACAGCGAGGACCTGCCGCTCAACATCAGCCGCGAGATGCTGCAGGCCAATCCGGTGCTCAACCGGATGCGCCAGGCGATCGTCAAGCGCGTGCTCGGCGATCTCGACAAGAAAGCCGCCGAGGATCCGAGCGCCTATGCGGTGTTCTGGGACATGTTCGGTGCGGTGCTGAAGGAGGGACTCTACGAGGATGCGAGCCAGCGCGAGGCCCTGCTGCCGCTGGTCCGCTTCCACTCCACGCGGGATGAAGGCCTGGTCGGCCTTGCCGCGTATGTCGAGCGGATGAAGCCGGGCCAGGAGGCGATCTACTACATCACCGGCGAGGAGCTCGAACCGGTCCGGCGCAGCCCGCAGCTCGAAGGCTTCCGCGCCCGCGGGATCGAGGTGCTCCTGATGACCGATCCGGTCGACGAATTCTGGATCCCCGCGATCGGTGCTTTCGAAGACAAGCCTTTCAAGTCGGTGACGCGGGCCGGCGCCGATCTTTCAGCCATCGCCGCGGATGACGAACCCCGGACCGGACAGGATATCGACCGGGGGCGCGTGGACTCGGTCATCGCCATGTTCAAGCTGGCGCTGCACGAGGAGGTCAAGGACGTCCGGGTCTCAGACCGGCTGACCGACAGCGCGGCCTGTCTGGTGGCCGACGAGGGGGACCTCGACATCCACCTGGAGAGGCTCCTCAAGCAGCACAAGCAGCTCGACACCGGCTTCAAGCGGATCCTGGAGATCAACCCCGGCCATGCGCTGATCAAGAGCCTTGCCGAAGCGATCGGCCGGGACGGATCGGCCGCCAGGCTTTCCGATGCCGCCTGGCTGGTGCTGGACCAGGCGCGTATCATGGAAGGCGAGCCGCTGCCCGATCCGGCCGCGTTCTCCCGTCGGATGTGCGAAGCGCTGGCCCGCGGCTTCGCGGCCGAGGCCTGAAGCCGCGCCGCGCGCCGATCTGTCGAGCCCATGGCAACACCGGACCGCCCGAGCAACGCCATCGCCTTCCAGGGCGTGCCTGGCGCGTATTCGGAACTGGCCTGCCGTGCGCTGTTTCCGGCGATGGCGACCCTGCCGACGGCGTCTTTCGAGGACACCTTCGATGCGGTGCGCAAGGGCCGGGCGCATCTGGCCATGCTGCCGATCGAGAACTCGATTGCCGGGCGGGTGGCCGACATCCACCGGCTGATGCCGGAATCGCGGCTGCATATCGCCTCGGAACATTTCGTGCGGGTGCGTCTTCACCTGCTGGCGCCGAAAGGGGCGAGCCTGGAGACGATCCGCATCGTGCACAGCCACATCCACGCGCTAGGCCAGTGCGGCAGGCTGATCCGCGAGCACGGCTACCGGCCGGTGGTCCATGCCGACACCGCCGGGGCGGCGGCCGACATCGCCGCGCGCGCCGATATCACGCAGGCCGCGATCGGCTCGGCGCTCGCCGGCGAGACCTACGGTCTGGTCTCGCTGAAGGCCAATATCGAAGATGCCGAACACAACACGACCCGGTTCCTGGTCATGGCGGGCGAGCCGCAGCAGCCGGCCCCCGATACCGACCCGGTGGTGACCACCTTCGTCTTTCGGGTGCGCAACGTTCCGGCCGCGCTCTACAAGGCGCTCGGCGGGTTCGCAACCAACGGCATCAACATGACCAAGCTTGAGTCTTACATGATGGGCGGGCGGTTCAACGCAACCCAGTTCTACGCCGATATCGAAGGCGACCCGCGCGCGCGCAACGTGCGACTAGCCTTCGAGGAGCTCGACTTCTTCTCGCACGAGGTACGGATCCTGGGCACCTATCCGGCCGCCCCTTTCCGCCGGACCAACCAGCCGATCGACCCGCCGGAGGCACTCCGCCCGCGCCCGTTGCGAAATCCGGGCTAAGCCGAACTTCCGGGCGAAATCATCGTATTTTGCCTTCAAGTTTCTAATTCAGTGAGGTTTTGTGCAAACCAGACCGGAATATGTAGCCAAGTAAATCGAGAGCGTCCCAGATCGCAATTCGCCATCCGCCGCCCTGCTCCGCGAATCCTGCCGCGCTGCCGGATGCCGCCGCGCGGCCTTGCACGACGCTGCCGTCGTCGCTCACCGCAGCGCCGGTCCGATCAGCCTCCGTCCGTAGACGAGCACGAACCCGGCATAGCCACAGCACCACAGTATGCCCGCAAGCATCCACAACGCCGTCTCATGGTCCGGGAGCAAACCGCTTGCAAGCCGGGCGATCACCGAGGCGATGACCAGCAGGCAGAACGCTGCCGTCCCCGGTCCCGCCGTCAGCTCGCGGCCGCTGTGGCCGAGCGTCGCGCGGGACCTCCCGGCAAGCGTC
>CAYFYS010000078.1:0-7934 GCA_964347365.1 uncultured Rhodospirillaceae bacterium
TGGGTGGCGGGCAAAATCGACGAGTTGACCTTCACGGCGATGTCCGCGTCGTTGGTAAGGATCATCCCGCCGCGCGGACCCCTGAGCGTCTTGTGGGTGGTCGTGGCCACGACATGGGCATGGGGCAGCGGGCTGGGGTGGACGCCACCGGCCACGAGCCCGGCGAAATGGGCCATGTCGACGAACAGATAGGCCTCCACGGAATCGGCGATCGCCCGGAAGCGTGGGAAGTCGATCAGCCGTGGATAGGCCGATCCACCGGCGATGATCACGCGGGGACGGTGCTCCCTGGCCAGGCGCGCAACCTCTTCATAGTCGATCGTGGCATCCTCGCGCCGCACCCCGTACTGGACGGCGTGAAACCACTTGCCCGACTGGCTGGGCGGCGCGCCGTGGGTCAGATGACCGCCGGCGGCGAGTGACAGCCCAAGGATCGTATCGCCAGGTCGGCAGAGCGCGAAATAGACGGCATTGTTGGCCTGGGCGCCCGAATGCGGCTGGACGTTGGCGTAGGCGCACGAGAACAGAGCCCTGGCACGCGCGCGCGCCAGCTCCTCGGCAGCGTCCACATACGCGCAGCCGCCGTAGTAGCGCCGCCCGGGATAGCCTTCGGCGTATTTGTTGGTTAGCACCGAGCCGGCCGCCTGGAGGACCGCGCGCGAGACGAGGTTCTCCGAGGCGATGAGCTCGATCTGGTCCTGCTGGCGCACGAGCTCCGAACGCATCGCCGCGTGAAGATCCGGATCTCTGTCTTGGAGTGCCGCGGTGAAGAAATCCCCGGACGGATCGCGATCGGCGCCAAGCGGGTTCAAGGCCATGTTCTCTCTGTTGTCTCTGCAATCAACCGGCTGCCGGGGCAGGCGCGCCCGGGGCGAGCTTGTCGAGGCGCCGACGGTGGCGCCCGCCTTCGAAATCGGTGTCCAGGAATGCCGCAACGCAATGCCTGGCCGCCGCCTCCGTCAACCGCCTCCCGGGGAGGACCAGAACATTGGCGTCGTTGTGCCGGCGGGCAAGCTGCGCGTCTTCAGCATCATGGACCAGCGCGGCGCGCACCGCGGAATACCGGTTTGCCGCAATCGACATCCCAACCCCGCTGCCACAGATCAAGATCCCGCGCTCCGAAACCCCCGCGGTGAGCTTCTCCGCCAGCGCGTTGGCGAAATCGGGATAGTCCACCGGCCGGCCGTCATCGGTCCCGAGATCGAGCACATCGAACCCGTGCTGGACAAGACAGGCGCGCACGACCTGCTTGAGCGTGAAACCGGCATGGTCAGCGGCCAGGGAAATCGGTTTGGCAACCATGCTCACATAGCGGGTCGGGAGATACGACGGCATGAATATCACAGCGCCGGCAGGCATTCCACCCCGGCGCCCAAGATGCAGCCGGCGCGGCGCGTGAATCACCGCGGCGATCGAACGGGCATTTCGTCGCAGCGGTAAGAACTTCATGCACCGCAAACGGAATCCAGCGGCAGTCCCCGTGGTCGTTGCTCGGTCCGGCAAGACTCCCGCCATCCTCTGTCCTGCCCACGCATGCCAAGCCGATCGATCCAGGAAACACCGGATTTCATCGCAATCTCGCGTGTTCTTACCGTCAATTATTGCTACCGTTATCGATATAATAGAATTGACAATTGGAACTGCGCGTGCCATCAGACGTGTGTGGTCAACACAAGGATGAAACATAGAATGGCGGAACAGGAGAAGTCTGCGGCCGATCGGAGTGAAATGCTCCGGATGGCGGTCGATATTGTCGCAGCCTATGTGAGCAACAACTCCGTGCCGGCGAATCAGGTACCGGAAGTCATCAATACCGTCTTCAGCTCTCTGATCGGGGTTGACGGCGGGTCGGAACCGCCAGTGGAACCCGCAAAACCTGCCGTCAACATTCGGCGATCGGTTACTCCGGACTACATCGTGTGCCTGGAAAACGGCAAGAAACTCAAAATGCTCAAACGGCATCTGAAGACCGCGCACAACATGACGCCCGAAGAATACCGGACCAAATGGAACTTGCCGGCGGACTATCCAATGGTCGCGCCGAACTACGCCGCCCAACGCTCGGCCTTCGCCAAGGAGATCGGACTCGGCCGCAAGAAGAAGGAAAAGCCGCGGCGGGCGCGCCGCAGCAGCGCCTGACCGGGGCGCGAAATCGCACCGCGCAGGACGGGACCGGCGCGGCACGCATCAGGCAGGTGCAGCCCAGCGCGGTCCCGCCGCCTTTCCTGTCGAAGCCGGTCCTGCCCGGCACCGCATCGAAGCCCGTCCATTCAAGGAGCGCGCTCTTCTTGACGATCCTCGCGGTGCCGGATTTATCGACCGCCTGGACGAAGGCCAGGATCGCGGCGTGGGCGAACGGCACCTGCCCCGCAGCGGCCGGTGCGAGGCCGGGCTGCCCGGGCTGAGGGTCGTCGGCCTCCCTCGCCCGCCGGGCTCAACCGCAATCGCGGATCGCCTTGCGCAGCGCGTCGTAATCGTCCACGGGCGGGAAGGCGGGAAACTCCGTGCGCACGAGCAGCGGGGCGCGGAACAGGATGCCGGCATCGGCCGCGGCCAGCATCGCGGTATCGTTATAGGAATCGCCGACCGCGGTGACGTGGAAGTTGAGCGCTTGAAAGGCCTGCACGCTGGCGCGCTTGTGGTCGAGAAGGCGCAGACAGTAGTCGGTGATCGTGCCGTCATCGGCGATGGTGAGCCCGTGGCAGAACAGCGTCGGCCAGCCGAGCGCACCCATCAGCGGCCGGGCGAACTCCTCGAAGGTATCCGACAGGATGACCACCGGCCCGCGCTCGCGCAGCCAGTCGAGAAAGGCGGGCGCGCCGGGCAACGGGGCCATGTCCGCAACGACCGCGCCGATGTCGGCCATCCCCAGCCCGTTCTCGTCGAGCAGCCGAAGCCGCTGGCGCATCAGGGCGTCGTAGTCGGGCATGTCGCGGGTGGTCGTGCGCAGCGCTTCGATGCCGGTACGCTCGGCGAGACCAATCCAAACCTCGGGTATCAACACGCCTTCGAGATCGAGACAGAACAGCCGCACGCGGAATTCTTGCCTTGCCCCAGCCGATCGACCACCGCCGGCCGCACTATCGCGGGCGTGCGGAGTCGATGTCAATCCGTGGAATCAGACCTCCGCCGGCGTCAGGGGCGCGCGGCCCCGGATCAGATCGGCGGCCTTCTCGGCGATCATGATCACCGGGGCGTTGATGTTGCCGCCAACGAGGTCGGGGAAGACCGAGGCATCGACGACCCGTAACCCGTCGATGCCGCGCACCCGCAGTTCGGGATCGACGACCGCCATGTCGTCACCGCCCATCCTGCAGGTTCCGGCGGGATGATGCGCCGTGGCCGCAGTGGCGCGGATATGGGCATCGATGCCCGCATCGGTTCTCACGTCCGGCCCGGGCTCGGTCTCGGCAACACCGAAACGCGCAAGCTCCTTGGTCGCGCCCACCTCGCGCACCCGTTTGAAGCCTTCGCGGATGGTCTCCACATCGGCGCGTTCGGACAGGAAATTCTGGAAGATGCGGATTTTCCGGCGCGGATCGGCGGAGGCGAGCCTGAGCTCACCTCTGCTCTGCGGGCGCAGCAGAACCGGTCGGCAGCCGAACCCGTCCGGCCAGGCGCGTCGGTATCCGGGAAACCAGGGATAGGTCTGTACCGGCAGGTCGCGGAACAGGAGCTGGATGTCGGGCAGATCGGCTTCGGGTCGGCTCTTGACGAAGGCCATCACGCCAGCCGGGAGGTCGGGCGCCGGCCCGCTGCCGGCGAGATAGGCCCGAGGCATGTCCAGCGCAAGCCTGTCGAGCCGCATCTGGCGACGGAAAGCGCCGGCCTTCGCCCGGCTGTAGTTGACGATCGCCGAAAGATGATCCTGCAGGTTCTTGCCCACCCCGGGCAGCTCGTGGGCGACCGGAACGCCGTGCTCGCCAAGCTCGGCCGGCCGGCCGATGCCCGACAGCATCAGCACCTGCGGGGAGTTGACCACCCCGCCCGAGAGCAGCACCTCGCGGTCGGCTCGCACCGTGTGCATCCGTCCGCCCCGCTCGTATTCGACGCCCACCGCACAACCACGCTCGATCACGAGCCGCGTGACCAGCGCCTTGGTATGCAGCCGCACATTGGACCGCCCCAGGGCCGGCTTCAGATAGGCCAGCGCGGTGCTGCATCGCTTGCCGTCGCGGATGGTCTGCTGGATCCGGCAAAAGCCTTCCTGTTCCGCGCCGTTGTAGTCCTCGGTGTATTTGTGGCCGATCGCCCTGGCACCGGCGACATAGGCGTCAACGAAGTCGTCATTGTAGGTGCCGGTACGGACCGACAACGGCCCGTCCGCGCCGCGGAACGCATCCGCACCGCCCTCCCAGCTCTCGGCCTTGCGGAAATAGGGCAGCACATCGGCATAGGACCAGCCGGGACAGCCCTTCTGGCGCCACCGGTCGTAGTCCCCCCGGTGACCGCGGACATAGGCCATGGCGTTGATCGAGGACGATCCGCCGATGATCCGGCCGCGGGCGCACTCGATGCTGCGGTTGTCGAGGTTGGGTTCCGGTTCGGTGAAATACAACCAGTCGTGGCGGCGCTCCTCGAGCAGCACCCCCCAACCCAGGGGGATGTGGATCATCGGGTCGCGGTCCCAGCCGCCGGCCTCGATCACCAGAACCTGGACGTCGGCGTCCTCGCTCAACCGGTTGGCCAACACGCAGCCTGCGGACCCCGCGCCGATGACGATGTAATCGTAGTTGCCCCGATCGGCCATCAGTCGTCCTGCGCTGCGATGCCATCGGACCGAGCATAGCAGACCGGCCGACCCGGCGATATCGGGCCTCGCCGCGACCGGGCGCGGTGCCGCGGCGCCCTCCGCCTCCCCGGCCGGTCGGGTATCACGCCGCGTCCAGCCACGCCAGGCAATCGGAGCGCAGTGTCGCCTCCTGGGGGCTGTAGACGGCGATGCCCGGGACCGATCGCACGCCGGCTTTCGACTGGCGGAAGCACAGAAAGCGCATTTCCGACGGGAAGGACGACAGATCCATGTCCTCGTAGAACCCCGTCGGCACGCTGCGCGGGTCCACCGGGTCCATCCTGTCCTTTTCGTATACGCCAACCCGCCTGAGGATACGCCAGACGCCCTCGCGCCGTTCCAGGAGGTCGAAGAACCGGAACAGCGACTCGAAATCGAATTCGTGGCCGTCGATGAACGTGCGGGCGAAGAGCGTCACATGGCAGCGGCTGAAGGCACGCGCGCCGTTGGTCAAAATCAACGGCCCGGCAAAGACGTGCTTGACATGGGTGCCCGGTGGCCGCGCGCGGGCCATCGCCTTGGAACCTTCAAGGAAATCACGGACCGGTCCGGACATCCACGAAATGCTGATCGTGGCCTCGTCATGGAAGCAGGCCGCCAGTGTTTCCCAGTCATCGGCGTCCCGCGCATGGCCCCAGCGCACCAGGAGACCGGCGATCTCGTGCTCATCCAGCATCGCCTGCAGGCGTACCGCATCGGTCATCTTGCCCCTCCCCTGACATCGGCCGCACCGATGATAAGACCGGGCGCCGCATCACGCAGCGCAAAGCGGTGTCTCTGGCCAGCAAAATCCTGTAGAGGTCGCCGCAGGGATGGGTGGCCGAGCGGCTGAAGGCACCGGTCTTGAAAACCGGCAGACGCGCGCGCGTCTCGTGGGTTCGAATCCCACCCCATCCGCCACCCGGCCCGCATCGGGCGGATCGGCCGCGGCGGTCGCTAGCGCGATCCCTCTGCGGTGGAGACGAGGTCCATGACCGCGCGGACGATGTTGACATAGCCGGTGCAGCGGCACAGATGGCCGCTGAGCATGTCGCGCAGGGCGTCTTCCGAGGGCGCCGGATCCTCCTCGAGATAGGCGCTGAGCGACATCAGGATGCCCGGCGTGCAGTAGCCGCATTGCAGGCCGTGATGCCTGCGAAAGGCCAGTTGCAGGTCGTTGAGTTCGCCTGTGGCCGAGGCCAGACCCTCGGCGGTCTGGACATGCCTGCCCTCGGCCTGAACGGCAAGCGTCAAGCAGGCCCGCGCAATGCAGCCGTCGATCCTTACCGTGCAGGCCCCGCACACCCCGTGCTCACATCCCACATGGACACTGGTCAGCCCGATCTCGTGCACCAGAAAATCCGACAGCAGCATGCGCGGTTCGGCGTGGCCGACGGTGTCCTGGCCGTTGAGCGTCAGGCGCACCGGATGTCGCGCGCCGCGCTCTAGCTTCGGCATGACTTAGCCTCCTCGATCGCGCGGCGGCCCAGACGCCGCACCAGCTCGCGACGGTATTTCGCACTCGCATGCAGGTCGTCGTACCCGCCGAGCTCCCAGGCGAAGGCGTTGAGTGCATCATCAAGATCGGCGCCCTCCAGCATCGGCCAATCCTTCACCGCCGGCCGGTCGGCCACGCCGCCGACCCCGATCCGGATGCGCTCGGCCGAGGCCACGGCAGCCAGCGCGACGATGGCGAAGTCGCCCCGTCGCTGGGCCATCTCAACAAAGGCGTGGCCCTCGCCCGGCCGCGCGGCGGGATAGCGGGCAGCGACGACCATCTCCTCGGCGCGGCGGGCGGTGGTGAGCATGCCGGTCTGGAAGTCCGCCGCCGCGAGCACCCTCTCGCCGGAGGCGGAGCGCAGCACCACCTCGCCGGCGAGCGTGGCCAGGCACAGCGGCAGTTCGGAGCTGGGATCGGCGTGGACCAGCGAGCCGCACACCGTGCCGCGGCTGCGCGTCTGGTAATGGCCGACATGGGGCAGCGCCTTGTGCACCAGCGGCAGGCGCACGGCGACGTCCGGCCAGCGCTCGAGCGCGCATTGCCGCGCCGCGGCGCCGATCTCGATCTTCTCGCCGTGCGCGCGAATGTAGGACAGCGCCTCGATGCCCGAGATGTCGATCAGCATCCCGGGCTCTACGAGGCGAAAGTTGAGCATCGGCATCAGCGACTGTCCGCCCGCCAGCACGCGGGCGTCCTCCCCGCCCTCGGCAAGGCCCGTGATCGCCTCCTCGATTGTCTCGGCGCACAGGTAATCGAACGCGCCGGGCTTCATCGCCCGACTCCGAGCGCGGCGAGCAGCCGGCGCCACCACGGGTCCACGGGCCGGTGCGGTGCGCCGCCGCTTCCGACTTGAGCCGCCAACCGCTGGGAGAACTCGCGCACCAACGTGCGGGCGGTCCCTTCCCGCATGCGCCCGCCGACCGCGGCCACCGTGCCGGAAAGCGTGATGCCGTAGTCGTAGGCGAGAAGCGTACCGCCCTCGGCCGGCGACAGACGCACCGCGCCCTCGCCCTGCGCGGCGCCGAGCGGCCCGACGAGGCCGCCCGAAAGCCGAACCGAACGGGGCGGGTCCAGATCGGCGAGTACGACATTTGCCCGGAATCTGCCCCGCGCCGGATCCGCGTCGAGGCTCACCTCGGCGCGATAGTCGTTCTCGCCCACGAGGTCGAGCGCATGGCAGCCCGGTATCGCGGCGGCGAGCTTGTCCGGATCAAGCAGGGCCCGCCACACGTCTTCGGGCGGCGCCGGGATCAGCGTCTCGCCATTGCCCGAAAGCACCCGTCCGGCATCTTGCGCGGGCGCCGCGACCGCCTGGGCGGCCGGCGGCGGCTCTTCGGTGTGGATCAGCGCGCTGATCGTCGTCGGGGTCAACGGCAGGGCAAGATCCGCCACATCCAGCGCGTCGGCGACCGCGTTGGCAACGCACACCGGCGTGGACATGCAGTTGCCCTCGCCGATTCCCTTGGCGCCCAGGGGTGTCAGCAAGGACGGGGTCTGCATGTGCAGGACAACCGGCTCGGGCACCTCCCAGGAGGTCGGCACGAGATAGTCGGCGAACGTCCCGGTGAGAAAACTCCCGTCCTCGCCATAGGCGAACGCCTCGTAGAGCGCACAGCCGACGCCCCAGGCGAACGCGCCGTGGATCTGTCCGTCGGCGAGCAG
>CAYFYS010000079.1:0-7897 GCA_964347365.1 uncultured Rhodospirillaceae bacterium
TCGGCGATGATCATCGATGCCCTGAAGAAGCTGGACTTTCTGGCGGTCCAGGACATTTTCATGACCCCGACGGCCGCGCTTGCCGATGTCGTGCTGCCGGCCGCCGGCAATCTCGAGCGCGACGAGCCGCGGCTGCACCTGCATATCAAAGGGCCGGGCGCGACGTTCATGGACAACGTGTCCGCCAAGCTGGTCGAGATCGGCGAGCGCAAGTCGGATTGGGAATTCATCATCGGACTCGGGCGCAGGCTCGGCTTCGAGGAATTTTTTCCCGACCTGGAGACTTTCGCCGAGGAGGCGCTCAAGCCGATGGGGGTCTCTTGGCAGGAGCTCAAGAACAAGGACTATGTCGAGGTCCCGATCACGTACCGAAAATACGAACGCATGGGCTTCGGCACCCCGACCGGCAAATTCGAGATCTATTCCACGATCATGGAAGACTGGGGCTACGATCCGTTGCCCGATCACGTTGAGCCTCCGGAGAGCCCGATCGCGACGCCGGCGCGCTACAAGGATTTCCCGCTGATCCTCAACACCGGGGCCAAGCAGCCGATGTACTGGCACAGCCAGGGCCGCCAGCTCCGCTCGCTGCGCCGGCTGAGCCCCGAACCACTGGTGGAGATCAACGACCGCACCGCCGAGGCGTTGGGGATACGGCGCGGCGATTATTGCTGGATCGAGACCGTGCGCGGTCGGCTGCGCATGAAGGCCAACCCGCACAAGCGGACCCATCCCAAGGTGGTGTCGGTGCCTCACGGCTGGTGGTTGCCCGAAGCCGAGGCGCCGGAATACGGCGTCTTCGAGGTGTGCTCAAACGTCCTGACCGACGATGATCCGGACAATTGCGACATCGCGCTGGGCTCCAGCCCGCTCAAGGGGCTGCTGTGCCGGGTCTATCCCGCCGATCCGCCCGAGATCCCCAGGGCACGGCTACCCGCCGAGGTCCCGGAGGCCGTTGCGGGACAGGCGGTGAGCTGATGAGGTGAATTGAGGGGGGCACCGGCGATGCCGCCGACCGACGATCCGGTGATGCTCAACGAGTGGTTCATGGTCGCGCGTGCGAGCGACCTTGAGGACGGCGCGGTGATGGAGGCGCGGCTCCTCGGCGAGACGCTGGTGCTGTGGCGCGCCGGTGGCGAGGTGATGGCCTGGAAGGACCTGTGCATCCACCGCGGCTCCAAGCTGTCCTTCGGCTGGGTGAAGGATGGCCAGATCGTCTGCCCCTATCACGGCTGGCACTATGATCGCCAGGGAGCCTGTACGCTGATGCCGGCCCACCCCAGGGCCAGCCCGCCCAGGAAGGCGCGGGCGACAACATACCGCGTCCGCCAGGCCTACGGCATGATCTGGGTCTCGCTCGGCGAGCCGGACCACGACGTGCCGCCCTTTCCGGAATGGTGCGACGAGACCTTTCACACCTGTCTTACCGGACCCTACGAATTCCATGCCAACCCGTTCCGCGCGGTCGAGAATTTCCTCGACGTTTCGCACTTCCCGTTCGTGCACGCCCATCTCAACGGCGACCCGGACGATCCCGACGTCATCGAGGATTTCGACGTCTTCGTTGACGACAACGGGCTGCGCACCAGCGAGATCATGGTCAACCAGCCCTACGGCGATCACCGCGGCCTACCGGTGCGGGCCGGCTACACCTTCAACTGCTCGCACCCGCTGACCGGCTATTTCGCGAAGAACACCGGCGAGGGGAACGTCTTCTGCACCTTCCTGACCGTCACCCCGATCGCGCCCGACGACTGCTTGGTCTGGCCTCATATCGCGGTCAATTTCGGCGATCAGGTCACCGACGAGCAGATCGTCGCGCGAACCGATGCGGTCTTCACCCAGGACAAGCGCATCGTCGAGACCCAGCGACCCCATGAGATCCCGCTCGACCTCAGGGAGGAGCTGCACGTCCGCTCCGACAAGTACTGCGTGGCCTATCGCAAGTGGCTCAAGGACATCGGGGTGCGCTGGGGTGTGAGCCACTGACGCCCGTCCGCCCGTCGATCCGTTCGGCCAGCAGGCGCCGGGCGAGCACGACGCCGGCATCGGCCTCGATGTTGGCGAGTTTCCGGCCCGGGCGTTCTTCCATCCGGGACTGCTGCGCGTTGAGAAACGCAAGGTCTTCCTCGAAGGTGGTCTGGATCGCACCGACCAGGAAAGCATCGAGCGCGCTGTCATCGAGCGAGAAGTTGCGCGCGAAAGCCCAGTAGTGCAGCACCGAGGCGCCCGTCTCGGGTGTGAGTACGTTGACCACGCGCGTGTCTATGCCGCGGCTGGGGTCGTTGGAGCCGGCCGGCACTGCGCCGGCGTCGATGACCACCGTCGCGGGGGCTTCGTAGCCGATGCGCTGTCAGCGATCGACCCGGCCGGTGAACCCGCCCAGCCGGACATAGAGCTTCGAGGGTTCGGTGTGATACATCTCCCGGGTGACCATCACCTTGTCCGCGACGCGTTGCGTGGTGACAGGAGTCCTGGCGACGTCCTCTGTGCCGATCGTTGACTGGTGGACGAAGGTGGTGTGCGAAAGATCGAGCAGGTTGTCGATCAGGAGCCGGTAGTCGCAGCCATAGCGGATCACGCCGCCGGGGGCGCGCCATGCCGGGTCGTCGAGCCAGGGCAGGGCGGGCACCGCGGCCGCATCCGCGCGGTCTGGCGCGCCCATCCACACCCAGATCAGGCCCCAGCGCTCAACGACCGGATAGGCCTCCACGTCCAGCCCGCGCGGGGCGCCGTCCCGGCCCGGGATCTTCGCACAGCGCCCGTCGGTGGCGAACTGCAGCCCGTGATAGCCGCAATGCAGCAACTCGCCTTCCACCCGGCCGAGCGACAGCGGCACCATGCGGTGCGGGCAGCAATCGTCGAACGCAGCGGGCGCGCCCGATTCGGTCCGGAAGACCACCACCGGCTGGTCGAGGATCCGCCGGGCCAGCGGCGCATCGGCGACATCCCGCGCCCAGGCGGCGACGTACCAGGCGTCTTGCGCATACATGTCCGACATCTCAGATGCGCCTGTCCTGGTCCTGCCAATAGAGATCACGCAGACGGCGCTTGGCGATCTTGCCGGGCCCTGTCTTGGGCAGGGGTTCGGTGCGGAAGGCGATCGATTTGGGAACCTTGTAGCCGCCGATCAGATTGCGGCAATGGTTGATGAGCGCCGCCTCGTCCACCACAGCGTCGCTGCGCGGCACGACGATCGCCCTGATGGCCTCGCCCCACAGCGGGTCGGGCACGCCGATCACCGCGACCTCGAGCACGCCAGGATGGGTCGACAGCGCATCCTCGACCTCCACGGAGTAGATGTTCTCGCCGCCGGAGATGATCATGTCCTTCTTGCGGTCGAGGATGTAAAGCGCCCCGGTTTCGTCGATCCGGCCCATGTCGCCGGTCAGGTACCAGCCCTTACGCAGACCTGCGGCGGTCTCGGCCGGCTTGTTCCAGTATTCCTTCATCACCTTGGGGCCGCGAAAGGCGATCTCCCCGATTGCGCCGGGCGGCAGCGGAACGCCGTCGGCATCGAGGATCCGCATGTCGAGGAACGGCACCGGATGGCCGGCCGCCGCCGCGCGGTGGAGCCTGCCGTCAGCGGGAACCTCCAGGCTATGCTCGGCCGGATCGAGGCAGCAGGCGATGCCGGCGGTCTCGGTGATGCCGTAGGTGTGCAGGAAGACGTTCTCGGCGAACGTCTCGGCGGCCTTGCGCAGCACGCCCAGCGGGGTCGGAGAGCCGCCATACATGATCTGCCGGATGCTGGAGATGTCGTAGCGGACGATGTCGGGGTGGTTGGCGATCATCGCGATGAGCGTGGCCGGCAGCGAGGTGATGCTGACCCGCTCGCGATCGATCACGGCGAGCACGCCGTCAGGATCAAAATGGACGATCACCTGGCTGCCCCCCACCATCGGCAGCGACCAGAAGGCCCATGAGTCGGCCAGATGGAACATCGGCGCGGAATGCAACCAGATGTCGTCGCGGCAGATCCGCATGACCATCACCGGGTCGATCCCGCCAAAGAAAAGGTTGGCATTGGTCAGGCACACGCCCTTGGGCGCACCCGTTGTGCCGGAGGTGTAGTAGCTCAGGATCACCTCGTCCGGGGTCCCGGAATCGGGCGGGGCGACGGGCGAGGCTGCGGCCAGCAGCGCCTCATAGCCGTGCATGCCCGCCGGGGGTGTGTCCGTTCCGAGCGCCACTGCGGTCTCAAGGCTGGGCACCCGGTCCCGGATCTCCTCGTAGAGGCCGAGGAACGGCACTGAGACCAGAAGGGCTCTGGCTTGCGCATCGGCCAGGATGGCTTCGAGCTCCGGCGCGGCCAGCCGCGCGTTGAGCGGAAGCAACACCAGGCCCGCCTTGGGACAGGCGTAGTAGGCCTCCAGATAGGGCAGCGAGTTCCAGTCCAGGATCGCGACCCGGTCGCCGCGTTGGAGACCGAGTCCGGACAGCGCGTTGACCAGCCGGTCGACCCGCGCGCCCAGGACGGCGTAGCTGATCCGGTTTGCACCGTCGACCACCGCCGTCCGGTCGGCGTGGACGACCCTTGCCCGGTCGAGGATGCGCGAGACCTGATACATCAAAGCCTTCGTTTGCGAGAATGTGCTCCGGTATGGAAAAGATCAATTCGCGGTGTCGGCCGGCTATGAGGCAAAAACGGGCTCCGAGTCCATTTAATTCGTCTATGCAGGTGTGGACAAGCCGGGTGATGCGCCCCAGCTTGTGGTGATCGACAGCAGGGAAGCCGTTGCATGAGCATCTCCACAGCGGAAGCGGCGCAAGACGTCCGGGCGCCGCTCACCTTCATCGTGCCGCAGGAAACCAAGCCTTATTTTCACAGCGCGGCGTTGACCGGCGGAACGCCGAAGGTCTTCTTCGACGTCGAGAACCGCACGGTCAGCATCCGCGACATGCGCCCGATCGCCGCGGCGCTGTCGCTCGAACACCAGGGGTTCGTCCTGCTGCCCCACGCCAGCGCGGTCGATGACCTCTATGACGACGAGACGGTCCTTGGCGTCTACAACCCCGAGATCGAGGCGTTGTTGCGCGCCCATACCGATGCCGATCAGGTAGTGATCTTCGATCACACGCGCCGTTCGGACGGCGGCGAGGGCGCGGCCAACCCCGACGGGGTGCGTGGCCCGGCCGAGCGCGTTCACGTCGACTACACCACCACTTCGGGTCCGGTGCGCGCGCGCGAGGTCCTGGGCGCCGAGACGGTCGATCGTCTCATGGCAGGCGGCGGGCGGATCGTTCAGGTCAATGTCTGGCGGCCGATCGCGGGGCCGGTCCGGCGCACGCCCCTGGCGGTGGCCGATGCCGGGTCGGTGGCCGGCGAAGAGCTGGTCGCCACCGAGCAGATCTTTCCCGATCGGGTCGGCGAGATCTACCAGCTCGCCCACGGATCGAGACAGCGCTGGTACTGGGCGCCGGCCATGCGCCGGGACGAGGTGCTGCTGATCAAGGGCTGGGACAGTCTCGATGACGGGCGCGCGCGGTTCACCCCGCACGGCGCCTTCCGCCTGCCCGACCAGGGTCCGGACGACCCGCCACGTCAGAGCATCGAAACCCGGACCTATCTCCTCTACGCGCACTGAGCGCGGCACCGCGTCCCGCCGCGGCGCAGGCGCGCGGGCTCAGCGTCCCCGGCTGGCCAAATACCGGGCCATGAACCGCGGCGCGATCGCGCTCAGGCGCGCATCGCTCACCCGGCCGGTGCGGGTCATGTAGTCGTAGGCGAGGTCTTCCGGGGAGCCGGCCATCGCCTGGTCGATGCGCTCGTACCAGCCGGCGCTGAGATTGGCGGCGGCGACGATCTTCTCCACCGGCGGGCGGCGGGCGGCTTCGAAGCGGGCGAGCGCTTCGGGCACCGCGTCCCTGGAAGCGGCCAGCGCTTTGTCGAGCGCGATCGCATCCTCCATGGCGAGCCGGGTGCCCGAACCGATCGAAAAATGGCAGGTCCGCAACGCATCACCCAGCAGCGCGACCTTTCCTGCGCTCCACCGCGCGTTCCACACCACCGGGAATCGGCGCCAGATCGAATTGTTCGAGATCAGCGGCCGGCCGTCGAGGTCGGGGGCGAAGACGCGCTCGCAATAGGCGCGGCTTTCGGCATCGCTCATGCCCGCGAACCCGGCCCGATGCCAGGTCGGCGCGTCGCATTCCACGATGAAGGTGCTCATCGTTGGGCTGTAGCGGTAATGATGGGCAACGAACACGCCGTCCACACTGCGCCGGAAGGTCAGGCTCAGGGTATCGAAGACCTTCGTGGTGCCGTACCACACGAACCGGTTCGCGCGCTCCGAGACGCTTGTGCCCAACGACGCGCCGAGGCAGGCGCGAACCATCGAATTGGCCCCGTCGGCGGCAATCACCAGGTCGGCCTCCCGCCAGGGCCCTTCGGCGTCCATTCGGTGGTTGAAGGCGATCTCCACGCCCTGGGCGGCGCAGCGTCGGTGGAACAGCCGCAGCAACGCGAGCCGACCGATGGCAGCGAAGCCGTTGCCGTCGACCGGGATCGCCACGTCGCGATGGACGATCCTGATATCCGGCCAGGTCTCGATATGCGACGTGAGAAAGGCGTAGGTGTCCTCATCGTCCTCGCGCAGGAACTCCAACGCCCGGTCGGAAAAAACCACGCCGAAACCGAACGTCGCATTGCTCGGATTCTGTTCCCAGATGCGCACCACCGCATCCGGCCGCCGACGTTTGAGCAGGAAGGCGAAATAGAGCCCCGCCGGCCCGCCGCCGATCACTGCGACGTTGAACGACATCGCCCGCCCGTCCTTTCCCCCCGCATCGATGCTGCGCGTTATACCCCTTGCAGTCGGCACGCCGGACTGCGGCGAGCCTACAGAAGACCCATCGAACGGAAGCTCGAATGTCCGCTGCGCGCTACGATCACATGGTCGTGGACGATCACCCCCATCCCGGCGCCGAGGTTGCGGACCTGCCGGGTCATGTCGATATCGGCCTTGGATGGACTGGGGTCGCCCGAGGGGTGGTTGTGCACCAGGATCACCGCGCTGGCCGCCAGATCGAGGGCGCGCTTCATGACTTCGCGCGGGTAGAGCGGGGTGTGGTTGACGGTGCCGCGCTGCTGTTCCTCATCCGCGATCAGGCGGTTCCTGGTGTCCAGAAACAGCACCCGGAAGCTTTCGGTCTTCTGATGGGCCATCTGGACCCGGAGATAGTCCACCAGCTTGTCCCAGGAGCTCAGCACCGGCAGGTTGATCACCTCCTTGCGCGCAAGGCGTTCGGCGGCCACCGCTACGGTCTTGATCGCAACCACGGCCGCTTCGCCGACACCCTGGATGGCGCGAAGCTCTACGGCCGTTGCGCGCAGCACGGCCGCATAGGTGCCGAAGCGGTGCAGCAGCGCCTTGGCGATCGGCTTGGTGTCCTGGCGCGGAATCGCCTGGAACAGCAGCAGTTCGAGCAGTTCGTGATCGGCCAGCGCATCGCCCCCGCCCGACAGGAAGCGCGCCCGCAGGCGCGCCCGGTGTCCCAGGTGATCGCGCTTCCCGTCCATCGATGCCTTCAACCCTGCCGGCAGTCTCGCGCAGCCAGCCGGTCCGCGTAACCGGCGCGCGGCCGCCGATCGTGCGGATTCCATACTGGTCAGGCGTTCGGATCGGCGTAAGCTTGTGCCGCTCGTATCGGGACACAAGGGGGCTCCAATGGGATCGTGGCTTGCGCGCCGTGCCTGGGCGCCGGGACTCCGCGCCGGACTGATCGGGTTTGCAGGTCCGGTCTCGGCGGCTTGTCTGCCGATGGCGCAGGGCGCACCGCGCCGCGGCGCCGCGGTCTATTCCGCCGCCCCGGGCAAGGCGCACCCCCTGCGGAGCCGCCATATCGGCCCTGCGACCTTCGTGCTCGAATCGCCCCAGGGCGGGCGGGTCGCCAC
>CAYFYS010000080.1:0-7836 GCA_964347365.1 uncultured Rhodospirillaceae bacterium
TTGGTGTGGCGGGGGTGTGCATCTACCTTGTGCGCCGCGGGCTGCGCCGCAAAGGCTGAAACCGGGAGGGGCCGATGGTCGAGATTCGGGGCGTTGCCCATTTCAGCATTCCGGTCACCGACATGGACCGGAGCCGCGCCTTCTACACCGACATCGTCGGCTGCAAGCACCTGTTCACCGTCCCCAACGGCACGATGTGTTTCCTCGCCGCCGGCGGGGTGTGCGTGATCCTCGTTACCCGAGAAGGGCCGATCAACCCCGTACTCGACACCCACGAAGGCGTACATCACGCCTTCGTGGTCGATTCGGCGGCCTACGGCGCGGCGCTCGACCACCTGCGGGCGAACGGTGTGGCGATCACCTTCGAGGAGGATCGCCAGGGCGGGGTCGTCAACGGGCCGCGCGCCTATTTCCGCGATCCCGACGGCACGATGCTCGAATATATCGACCTGACCAGCTACGCCGGCGCATAGCGGATCGCGATCCGCCGGTCAGGCCCGCCCGACATTCGGTGCGGCGTTCACTCAGGCCGATCGCTGCGCCAGGATCGCCGTGGCGTCCAGTCGAGCAGGCGGCGGGCGCGCGCGATGCTGACCCACGAAGCGGTACCGGTCAGACCCGCCGCCATGCCGCCGATGGCGGGCAGCAGGCGGGGATAGAGTTCCGACAGCGGTTCGGCGACGCTGCTTTCACCAGCGCCGACGAACAATGTCTGGCATCCCGAGAGCGGCCGCTCGACAGCCTTGCGCAGCGCCTCTGCAAGGTCGCGGACATCGATGTAGTGGCAGGGACCGAATTCGGTGACTGTGCGCCCGCCGGCGCGGCGGACCTCCCGCAGCTCCTCGGGCGAGGCAATCCAGGGCGGGCGGATCAGCACCGACTCCATGCCGCACTTGGCCCTGTACGACCGCGCAATGGCCTCGGCGGCGATCTTCGACAGACCGTAGGCGTCCTGGGCACCGCAGGGATGATCCTCGTCGATCGGCAGATAGGACGGCAGGAATTCGCGCGACCGGGCGCCCGGCGCCCAGCCGAGCACCGCCTCGCTGCTCAGCGTTACGACGCGGGCGATGCCGAGCCGCCAGGCCGCCTCGTGGATGTTGAAGGTCCCCACGGCGTTGGTGGCAAAGATCACCTCGGCAGGCGCCACCGAATGGGTCGGTATGCCGGCGGCGTGGATGACCGCATCCGCTCCGGCGAGCGCGCTCAGGACCTGGTCCAGATCGGTGACGTCGCCCAGGACCGGCGGGGCGGGCGAGCCACGCGGATCGCGCGCGCTGTCGAAGTTCAGAACCTCGTGCGCAACCCGCTCGCCGGCCGCCGAGACCAGCTCGCGGACGAGCCAGTGGCCGAGCTTGCCCGAGCCCCCGGTTACGACGACTTTCACGAGGCGGACTCGGCCGAGACCGCGCCGGCGACCAGACGCGCGACGGTCTCCGGCGACGGCTCGTGCTGCTCCTTGACGATCACGTAAAGCGCCGATGCGCGTACCTCTTCCCCGGGCAGCGGGTTGGTCACCACCGTACCGTCGCCCGCGCGGGCATAACCGATCGCCGTCCCGGCACCACCGAGCAGCAACGCGGACGCAAGACCGCCCCAGCTTATGCCCGCAACCGGGGTGTCGTAGCGGACACATGCATCGTCATGCCGGGTGAACAGGTTTTCGATGATCGACTCCGAGCCCGGCGCGACCAGGGCGCGGACCATCATCTCCGGATAGCCGCGCATCGGCCGGATCACCGTGCTGGCGCCGGCGCGGCGCAACCGGTCGCGGTTCAGGTCGTCGACGCATTCGGCAATGATCGGCGCCCGCACCCCCATCTCGACCAGCCGGTGGATGACGTCGAAGCCGACCCCGTCGGAGATCGGGTCTTTCTCGTCGGCGGCCAAGATGACCACCGCGGCGGCGGCGCGGGCGTCGGCCTCATCGAGCCGGCCCGCGCGCTCGGCCCGGCCGTGGACGTGGACCACCCCGAAATCGCTCAGGCTCCTCGGCAGGCCGGCCGGCCAGGCCGCAGACAGGATCAGGACACCACGATCCGCGCCCCAGCGCGTGGCGCGGAACTGACGCAGCAGCGTCTCGAAATATGTCTGCGCGCCCGCCGAGGGCGCGTTCAGGAACAGCACGTGATCCCGCAAGTTCCACCTCCACTGGCCGCGCTCCTTGAGCGCGCGCCGGCTCGCCCGGTAGTCGAAATAATCTGCCGCCCCCTTGCCGAGCACGAAAATCCCGCCGAGGTAGATCAGAACCACCGTCGACCAGCGGCCCCCGGCGGTCGTTGCGGAGACATCGCCGTAGCCGACGGTGGTCGCCGTGGTCGCGGTCAGCCACGCGGCCTCGCCCGGGCTCAGCCCTTCGAAGACCATCATCGCCGCAACGTGGAGAATACCGATCGCAGCCAGGTAGAGGCCCAGCGCGCGCAGGTTGCGCCGCGCCCGGGCGAGGTCCGAGCCAAGCCCCACCGCCCGCCGGCGGAAGGCGCGGAGCAGAAAGTCGATCACCGTGCGGGCCGGTCCGGCTTGTCCGCCGCCCAGCCTAGCCCGGCCAGATCTCTTCGACCACCGTCTCGGGCAGCAACGCTACCAGCGCCACGTCGGTCCGTCCGCCGTCGTGGACGTTGGCTTCCAGTGCGTGGCCGCGCCGGTCCGAGACCAGGCGGTAGAAGTCGAACGCGCGGACATCCTCGGTGAGCGCGCTCCCGAGCGTGGTCCGCGTCGGGTCGACGTCGTGGCGATACGCTTCCCGGGCCGCCTCCTGGCGGTATCGCGGCGCGGTCCAGCCATCGAAGCCGGCGGGCTCGGCGATGCGCTCGATCACCAGATTCGCCGGCTCGTCGGGATCGAACAGCCGCGCAAAGGACTCCAGGTCGAACAGTTGCGCGACATCCGGGCGGTCGATGGGTCGCGCGAATGCGACCGTCTCGCGCTCGCCGCGCCACATCTCCAGCCGGCCGAGCCCCAACGCCTCGAGCGCGAGCACCCGGCGGACCGAACCGCCGAAATCGATGGCATGGACGCCGGCGACCTGGAGTTCAGCGCGTGCCAACCCCTCGGGCGCAACGAAGCCGAGCTTGAGAAACCCGCCCCGATCCAGATCGCAAGCATGGCTCGCAACGGGCGCGGACGCATCCCTGGTCTTGCCGCGCCCGCCGAACCGCCGGCCGAACATCATCCGCCCCGCTTGGCACGGATCCGCGCGAGCGTCGCCGAACCCGACCGGCCGGCGCTTGCGATACCGGCATCGCGCAGCCGCTTTTCGAGGTCCGCCCCCTCGGTGTCGGCAGCGAGCTGGCCAGCCGCCTCCATGCGGTCGGCACGGTGCTGCTGGCGCTTCTTGATGCGTTCAAGCGATTCGGTGGCCGAGGACATCGCGGTGTTGCTGCCGGAGAACCGCGCATTGGCGGCCGCACTCGCCCGCTGGACGCGCTCGGTCGCCTTGACCATGCCGACCTGGCGGCGCATGGCGGCGATGTTGCGCTCGGTCGCCTTTATGCTGCGCTTGAGCTGGTTGACCCCGGCGTCGTACCGGGCCAGCGCCTGCTCCTGCAGGTCGCGCTCCTCCTCGAACTGGGCGATGCGCTCGGCGATGTCGGTGGCCAGCGCATCGTCGCCCTTGTCGAGCGCCTTCATCGCGTAGTCCTCGTGCGCGGTGATCTGGCTGCGCAGCTTCTCGACCTCGCGCTCGACGCCGCGCTTCAGGGCCATCACCTCGGTGAGCTGAGACTTCGCCTCGCCCAGCTCCCTTTCCGCATCGCGCATTTCCTGGTCCAGGATCCTCAGCGCCTGGTGGTCCACGGCCGCCTCGCCGGCCTCGTTCGCCGCGCCACGCAGCACCGTGAACAGCTTCGCCAAAATCGCCATCGTTCTTCCTCCGCCAGGGTGGACTAATTCAGGTAGGGGGCGACGACCTCGAGCACTTCGAGGGTGTTGTCGCTCAGGGTCTCGATCTCGGCCACCAGATCCTCGGTCGAAGCGGTGGCGGACAGGGCCCCGAAGATCACGTAGCGGTCGGCGACCTTGCCGAAGGACGACAGCGGCAGCGGCACGTTCATCTCCAGCAGGGTGGTCAGGAGCTCGGTGCGGCTTTCGGGCTTCACCTGGGCCTCGTCCCACAGATAGGTGAGGCACAGCGTCTGCTCCTCGTCGGCCGACAAGAGGACCGGAAACTCGTCGCGATCCTCCACGATCACCGTCAGCCCCGCCTCGTCGTCCAGCGCGGTCGTCTGGAACGTATAGCCGTTCTCCGATGTGTAGGCATCCAGCGTCTGACGCAGCAGGTTCAGGTCCATGGCCCGGTCTCCTTTGGGGTCGATGTCGTGGACGGTCGGCATCGGCGGGACGATGCCCAGCCGCAGCAACCTTTCGAAACGGCGCACGAGGTCGCGATGGTCCGGCCGCACCCAGACCTCGACCGCGGCGAGCCCGGCGGCCTGCCGGCGCGCGCGCTGGCGGCGCTTGCGGGCGGCGGGGCTGAGCGGCCTGCGCGGCAACCGGTCGGTCAGGGGAAGCCTCCATTTCGTGACGGTCACACGTGACCAATCACAATATGGGAATGCGCGTGCGCCCTATCAAGGCCCCTGTTCGCCGCGCTGCGCAGAAAACCGCGCCCCCCGCTCCCAGCCCTGCCGGTAGTAGCGGTAGACCGCGGCATCGGCCAACCGGCTGGGGACGATGTCGGCGCGGCCGTCAAAGAAGCCCTTGGGAAAGGCGAACGCGGCGCGCAGGAGCGCGCGCGTCGTGAACCCGTCATCGACCGGCAGCGCGTCCAGCCGGTGCAGCCGTTCGCGCGCCGGCGGCCCCCGGCGGGTCGCCACCGTCCAGCCCCATTGGCCGAGGCTCGGGACGTTGTAGCCGTACTGATCGACGTGCCCGAAACCTGCGGCCTCGACCGTTCGGCCGATGCAAAGAAAGGCCTCGCGCGCAAAGTATGGCGAAGTCGATTGGATCGCGATCGTCCCGTCGGCAGCCAGCAGCAGGCCGAGTTTTTTGTAGAAGCGCACGCTGTAGAGCCGCGCGAGATCGGGATGGCTGGGATCGGGCAGATCGACGATCACCGAATCGAATTTCTCGCCGTCGCGCAGCAGGGCATCGACGCCGACGAAGGCATCGCCGAAGCGGACGCTGACGCGGGGATCGCCCAGGGCGAAGCCGTTCAGCGCAAGCAATGCGCGGTTGACGAACGCGCCGTCGACGAAACGCGGGCGCGTGAACAAATCGACCAGGTCGGGATCGAGGTCGAGAACCACCACCGCGCGCGGGTTCCAGCGCAGGATGTCACGCACCGCAAGCCCGTCGCCGCCGCCGATCACCAGGATGCGCTGGCGCCGCGCCGCCGCCGCAAGCGCCGGATAGGTCAGCAGGGCATGGTAGACGTGCTCGTCCGAGGAATCGAACTGCAGCCGGCCGTTGAGATAAAGGCTCAGCACCGGCGGGCGGTCGGCATGGACGGCCCGCCGGGTGAGCGCGACCCGCTGGTGCCCGGTATTGACGGAGTAGACCACCGTGTCGCGGTAAAGCAGATCCTCCATCGCGCGTGCCCAGCCGACGCCGCTCTGGACAACCGCCAGGAGTCCGAGCCCGGCCAGCGCATGGAGCAGCATCACCAGCGGGAACCGGCGGACCCGCCGGCGGTAGATGAGCAGGAAGCCGACTCCGACGACGAGGTTCACACCGGCAGTCAGGTAGGCCGCACGCACCGGCTCCATCGACAGCATCGCCGCCACCCAGAGCGCCGCTCCGATCCCGGCGCCGATATAGTCCGCCCCGTAGATCGTACCGGTGTTGTGGACCAGCGTATCGGTGTGGAAGCTCTGCCGGATCCGGGCGAGCAGCGGGATCTCCATGCCGACCAACACGCCGAGCAGCGCGCCGAGCACATAGGGCGCGGTGTCGGCCGCAGCGTCCAATGCCGCAACCAGGGCGCCGCGCGGCACCAGGTCGGGCGGCATGCCGTAGGTCGCAGCGATGGCCTGCGGCAGCAGGATCACCGCCGCGGTGGCCGCACCGAGCAGCAGCACCGAGGCGCCGCCCAGGACGGCCACGCAGGCTTCCAGCCAGGCGAAGCCGGTGAACGGCGCACGCACGAACCGTGCCAGGAACGCGCCGACCCCCATGGCGACGATCATCACCCCGATCATCGCAAAGATCACCGATTCGACCGCCCCCAGCATGCGCCCGGCGGTGCTGGCCAGCAGATATTCGTAGATCAGGCCGCAGCCGGCGAGCACGCCGGTCATCACCATTACGGCGATGTCGTCGAAGACCGCGCCGCGCGCGGCCGTCCCGGAGCTGCGCCGGATCAGGCCAGGAGACCGTTGAACAGGAGGCCGATCCCGGCATAGACCGCAACCTCGGTCAGCGCGACGCCGATATTGCGCTGGCGGTCGACCTCTTCGGAGACATCGATGCCGTGCAGCACGAAGCGCTCGGCGAGCAGGCTGAGCACGATCAGGGCCGCGGCCAGGACCACCGAGCACGCCCCCCAGATCAGCGCCTGGACGACCGGATTGCCGGCCGGGTCGTAGACGACGAGCGCAGACGCCGCGGTGACGGCCAGGGCCACCCCCATCTGGAAGCCGGCGAACCGCAACGCCAGGGCGGTATTGCCCTCCTGGACGACATTCTGAAACCGCCTGCCGCGGTTGCGCAGCCCGAACAGCCACACCCGGTAGCGGGTGGTGGCGGTAAGGATCGCCTGGGTGACCACGTAACCGGCGACGACCGCCGTCAAGGCCGCGGCGAGCGATCCTTCGGACCATCTCAGGACGGCGTTGACCATCACCGCGGTCGCGATCACGTTGCCCGCCTCGACGATCGCGATCGAGACGTTGCCGTTGCGGATCTCGGCCTTGACCGAGAAGGCCGGAATCGACACGCGATCGAAGATCAGCCGGGTCAGCCACATCAGCCCCAGCCCGACCGCGGCGTAGACGACCAGGACCGATAGCTCCTCGCCGATGCTGGCCGCATAGCCGCCCTCGGCGACCCCGGCAAGCATGATCGCCACGCCGAGCGTCATGCCGGCCAGGCCGATGCCGAAGGCGAAATTGTCCTTGCCGGCCAGCTCGCTCGTGGTGCGGAGACCGGCGGCCGCGCCATAGAGCAGCCGCACCCCGCACAGTACGGCGAAGACGACAACCACCCCCAAGGCCAGCATGACCAGAGTCGGCCCGGAGAAATCGGCGCTCAGCATGTCAGATCGCTCCCGTTATCGGATCATTTGCCGCGCCAGCCGCCGAAACGGGACCCGCCGGTCCCGGCACCGCGCACCGAGGCGCCATAGCCCGAATAGGACGAGGCGCGGCGCGTGGTCTTCGCCGCGCTGCGGGTATCGGAGCGGCCATAGGTCGACAGCCGCCGCTCGCTGCGCAGGTTGCGGTAGGTCTTGCGCGGTGTGTCGGGGTGGCGCCGCTGCGCCGTGTTCCAGCGGCGCTGGTCGGACCGGGTGCCGTAATAGTTGCGGCCGACGTCGCCGTAATAGCTCCACCCGCGGCGCGGATACCAGTCGTCGTAGTAGTACCGCCCGGGCCGCCAGAAGACGTCGCGAAACAGCGCATAGGCCCCGTACCATTCCCAGAAGCTGCGCCCGGTGCTGTCGCGCTGCCAGCTTCCGTAGGCCGGGTTGCCCACCAGGTGGCCGCCGGCGCCCTGGGTGGACGGCCGCTCGCGCGCGGCCCCTTCCATGCGGGCGAGCTTGCCGCCGGACAAATCGGCCAGCACGTTGAGCACATCGACCAGGGAGTCGTTGTACACGACCGGATCGGCGGCCGCTTCGATGCGGATGATCTCGTCGAGCGCCCGGTCGGCCTCCTCCTTGCCGCGCGGCGCAGCGTCGAC
>CAYFYS010000081.1:0-7707 GCA_964347365.1 uncultured Rhodospirillaceae bacterium
ACTTCACCCAGAGCCTCAAGGGCCGGTTCCAGGAGACCCGGATCGACGACGACCACCGTCTGCTGGACGATGTCTGGCCGGTCGAAACGATCGTGGGCGACGAGATCCGCACCGAGAACCAGCCGGCGCTGAACGCGGTCAACGAGCGGCTGCGCGATGAGTACATCATCGACTGCACGCGCGGCATGACACGCTGGAATCGCAGCATCGTCAGGCACGGCGTCGACTTCCAGTTCAAGCTGCCCCATCGCGGCTTCCACCGCCGGATCGGCCATTTCTCCGACTACAAGATCTCTCCTGAGGGCAGGATCGTCTCCGAGGCCGAGTGGACCCGCCGCCAGGGCGAATGGCTGCCCAACGAGGGCGACCGCGCCTTCGTCCAGTCTCTGATGCACCGCGTCGTTGCGCCGGGCAAGATCGCCGGCTGGCTCGCCCCGCCGGCGCGCGGCATCAACCACGAGGACCCCGCAACCTTCGAATATGTCCGTTTCAACTGATCGCGCCCCGGCGGTCGCGCGCGGGGGGCTCAACACGCTCGATGCGGTCGAAGCCGCGGCGATGATCGCCGACGGACGGATCACCTCGCAGGCTTTGGTCACCGCCTGCCTGGAGCGCATCGCCGCACGGGACGCCCGGATCGGTGCGTGGGCCCATGTCGATCCGGACCGGGCGCTGGCCCAGGCGCGCGCTGCCGACGCTTCTTCAGGCGGGCTGCTGCGCGGCGTCCCGGTCGGGGTGAAGGACATCTTCGATACCGCCGACATGCCGACCGCCTACGGCTCGGCGATCCACCGTGGCCATCGGCCCGAACGCGATACGGCCTGCGTTGCCGCCCTGCGCGCGGCAGGCGCGGTGATGCTTGGCAAGACCACCACGACGGAGTTCGCAAGCCCGGTGCCGGTCGGCGTCGTCAACCCGCGCGCTCCGGCGCGCAGCCCCGGAGTGTCGTCGTCGGGCTCCGCGGCCGCGGTCGCCGACGACATGGTGCCGGTCGCGCTGGGCAGCCAGACCGGCGGCTCGATGATCATGCCGGCGTCCTCCTGCGGGGTGTTCGGCTACAAGGCGAGCCTGGAGGGGATCGCGCGGACCGGGCTGCGCCATCTGCGCCCCACGCTCGACACCATCGGCATCTTCGCCCGCAGCCTCGCCGACATCGCGCGCACGCGCGCCGCACTGACCGATGGTCCGTCGGCCCGCACGCTCGCAGCCCGGCCGCCGCGGCGGATCGGACTGTGCCGCACCCCGGCCTGGGAGGTCGCCGAGCCGGCGACGCGGACCGCCATCGACGAGGCGGCGCGGCTCCTGCGCACAGCCGGCGCCGATGTCGCCGATTTCGAGCTGCCCGAAGGCTTCGATGCGATGGAGGACGCGTTCGGGGTGATCTCGGCCGTCGAGGGTGGCCGCGCGCTGGCCTGGGAGGCCGGCGCCCATCGCGACGCGCTCAACGGCTGGATTCGCGACCAGATCGCGTTGGGAGAGCGGCTCGGTGCGGCGGCCTGCGATGCTGCGCGCGCCAGGGCAGGCGATTACCGTCGCGCGCTCGCCCGGAAGTTTGCCGCCGTCGACCTGATCCTGACGCCGAGTGCGCCCGGCGAGCCGACGGTTGATCTGTCCGGGCTTCAGGTCTCGGTGTTCAACCGAATCTGGACCCTGATGCACACGCCGTGCCTGAGCGTGCCGGCGTTTCGCGGACCGAACGGTGCACCGGTCGGCATCCAGCTCGTCGCGCCGGTGGGCGCGGACGACCGCCTGCTCGAACACGCGGCATGGGTCGCAGCGCGGCTGCCCCTCGAGCCCGTGCGGCGTTGATTCTCTCACGCCCCGCGCAAGGCGCGCGGCATCTCCAGCCCGAACAGGCCCAGCAGCTCCTCGCGGCTCATCCGTGCGGACAGATCCAGCGACACATCGTCGATGAGCCGGTCGAACAGGTCCTGCTTGCGCACCAGGATGCGGTCGATGCGCTCCTCGATGGTGTCGGTACAGGCGTACTTGACCACGTTCACCTTCACCGTCTGGCCGATGCGGTGGGTCCGGTCCTCGGCCTGCCGCTCCACGGCCGGGTTCCACCAGCGGTCGAGGTGGAAGACGTAGGACGCCTGCTGCAGGTTGAGCCCGAGGCCGCCCGCCCGCAGCGAGACGATCAGCACCTTGTGGGCGTCCCGGGTCATGAACCGGTCGATGAGAGCCGGGCGCTGGTCCGGGGGCGTCTGGCCCGTCAGCGTCAGCGGGTCGAACGCCCGCAGGTGTCTGGCGGCGGCGGCCACACCCGCCGTCTCGCTGGCGTATTGGGAAAAGACCAGCGCCTTGTGACCCCGCGCGGACAGCGTCTCCAGCCGGTCCTTGATGTCGTCGAGCTTGCTGGAGGTCCCCGTTCTGGGGTCCATGTTGCAAAGCTGCTTGAGGCGTGTGATCAGCTCCAGCACGTGCCGGATGCCGACTTCGGCACCCAGAGAGCGGAGATAGACGATCCCCTCGCGCTCGGCCCTGTCGTAGCTGTCACGCTGATCCGGATGCAGAGCGATCGCCACCTTGGTTTCCAGCTTGGGGGGAAGCTCGTCCAGCACCTCGCTCTTTTTGCGTCGGAGCTGGAGCTCTCGGTGGCGCTCAAAGAGCGCCGCGCCGGGATGGCAGCGCTTGAGCGGCGGGCTGCCGTCGTGATCGACGAACTCCATGATCGAGGCCAGCTCCTCTTCGTGGTTCTCGACCGGGGTGCCGGTCAGGGCCCACGATCGTGTCCTGTGGAGGCCCTTCACGGCCTCGCTTGTTTCGTTGCGGTTCTTGATCCGCTGCGCTTCGTCGACCACGACCACGTCCCAGGCGCCCCTCGGCGCGCGGAGACCCGGAATGCGGCGCGCATCGGATCGCAGGACGTCGTAGCTCGCCAGCGTCACGTCGGCATCGGCCGCCCACTGCCACGAACGATCGTCCGCCGTGCCCCGGACGATGATCGCCGTAAGTTCCGGCGCCCGCCTGTCGAGCTCCCCGCGCCACTGGTCGAGCACGCCGGCCGGCGCCACCACGAGACACGATGCGAGCTTGCCTCCGGCTCTGAGAATCCGGAGCGCCGTGACCGCCTGAACGGTCTTGCCGAGCCCCATGTCGTCGGCGAGCAGCAGCCTGTCCATCTCCAGCAGCACCCGGACACCGTCCTGTTGGAACGGCATCAGGTCTCCAGGCCAGTCGACGGGCGCGCCCGGGATCGCGGGCGGCATCCCCGGAGGCGCGGCCAGCACGGCCCACAGCCGCGCGGCCAGCCCGTGCCCGGACTCCGGGGTTGCGCTGCGGGTGGCGGGCGCGAGGCGCTGCGGTAGCGCGATCATCGTCACGAGCCCGGGGACGCCGGTCAGCGCCCCGACCCGCGGGTCCGCACAAGCGACCGCGACGGCCTTCGCCACCCGCTCCAGCGGCGCGAACGGATCGTCCTCCTCCATGACCCCGTCGAACGCCCGGCCGGCGTCCGTGGCCGGTCCCGGCCGCTCTCCCGCCCACGACACCCGGGGACAAGGGTTGCCCGGCATGCCACCGGCCACGACATCCGGGCAGGACGGCATCGGATCCACGCGGCAGACGGGCAAGGCGACGTCGAAATCCTCGCGCACGTCCGCGGACACCTCCGCCGTAAGGCCGAACAGCAGAACCGGGCTGGCCGTGGCGGCGCGGAACACGGACATGACCAGGGGCGATGCCGCGCGTTGCCAGGCACTGTCCCGAAGCGCCCCGGGCGGCGCCTCCAATGCGATGGACGCGAAATAGAACTCCAGCGGTTCTCCCCGAACCGAACTCACCAGCAGACCGGCGCGGGCACCCGGGCCGGTCTCGTCTGCGACGAGCCGCAGCCACGCCACCGCGCCCGCACGCACCGACCCGCCTGCCTCACCGGAGGGGATGGGCATGTCAAGCCTGCGTCGGGCGATCCGAGGTGGGGCGGATTCTATCCTCCGTCCCCGGCTTCCCGTTCCAGGTCAGCGTTCTCGTCATAGGTGGGGGTGAAGGCCTCGATCTCCGTTGCCGGCCGGTAGTCGGAGTGCAGCCGGTGCAGGTCCCATTCGTTGATGGCGGCGCGGACCTTGTAGCGCATCCGCCCCTGAACGCCGGCGCCGTCGGCCGATGCGGCGTGGGGCGGCGGGTTCCAGCGGTAGGCCTTGTGGTACAACCGGCGCAAGGCGTCCATGGCGGCGCGCACGTCGGCCTCGGTCGGGGGCTCCAGGGCCACACAATCCCGCTCCAGCAGGCGCATGCCGGTCTCGGCACGGGCGGCGAGGTTGCCGTACGTCGCGTTTCGCTGTAACCGCGGCCTGATGTAGTCGCGATCCTTCTTCTGCCCGTCCGGGCTGATGATCGCAGACGCGAAGTCATCGGTCACTGCGCCGACCACGATCAGACCTGGACAGGACTCGCCCTCCGCCCGTCCCATCCAGCGCGCGAGCTCCGCATAGGCGCGGCCGCGCTGCAGGATCGTGTACGAGCCGATCAGCTCGATCTCGTCCAGCAGCACCACCCAGCCCGTATAGCCGCCGCCCTTGACGAGCTCGACGGCGAAGCGCAGCCGCTGCGGCGGCAATTCGGCGACCTTCGGCGCCGGGAACCGGCATCGCCGTGCCTCGCCGATCTTGCGCAGCCCGCCCCGCACCGTGGCCACCGATATCCTGTCCCCCGCCCAGAACGACTCGATGGCGCTGTCGAACTCGGAGTCGCCCGATCGTTCGTATACCAGCAGGCTGGCGGGAAAGATCGGGCTCAGGAGACCGGCGGACGCGGCGCCGTCGGCCCACCGAAACAAGGCCGCCTTTGAGTCGGAGTCCGACTTCAGCGCCGGAGCGAGCTCCTCGACGAGCCGCCCGCGGCGCTCGCCGGGCATGCGCGCGTTCTCGATCGCCGACGTGAACACCTTGCCGAGGTCATAAAGCGGTGTCTCCTTGCTGATCGCAACCTTGCTGCAGACGAAGTTCCGGGACAGGGCGAGGTGCTCGAGATGGGTCAGCAGGTGCGACTTGCCGACGCCGAAGCCGCCGGACACCAGCATCCCCGGAGCGTCGGCCGGGGAATTGCCGTCGCCCGGGGCGATCTCCAGCATGGCGAGGAAACGGTCTTGCGCCTGCGGCTGTTTGCAGCCCAGCTCCAGAACGGCGTCCCGGTTCGGAACACCGTTGCGCAACGCCTCCACCGCCCGCCGGGGTGCGACCGTCGGGGCGGTGTGCATGCGGGAAGCCATGCCGCCCCGCCCTACGACAGCCGTACCAGCGCCGCGACCGGATTGGCGTGATCCCGGTCTCGAACGTCGTCCATCACCCGGGTGCGCAGGGCGTCGTAGATGTGCCAGCCTCTGGGGGCGTGATCGTCGATGAACGCATCGCTGGTCATCACCGTCAGCAGCGTCCCCGACAGCCTGTCCACGTCGTCGATGAACTCCCGCAGCAGCTCGTAGTGATCCATGGTCATCGCCCGGGTGTAGTAGCGTTGGCTGTCCTTCGGGTTGCGGGCCACGGTGGCCCGCGCGTTGTCCAGCACCACCACCGTGCCGGCGTAGCCCGCAACGCGCACCCAGTGGAAGGCCGATTCGATGAAGTGGCGCGCGGTGGTGCGGTTGATGCCGGTGTGGATCGCAAACGGCCGCACCGGGCCGATCCGCGTGTCTTTGCCGGTGAGCCAGTCCAGCAGCGGCTGCCCGACATAGTGCTCCGGGACCGACGACTCGGCCTCCCAGAGACAGAGTTGGGTCATGGCCACGCGAAAGGCCCGGGCCATGTTCAGGTCCTTGAAGACCTGATCCTGTATGGCCTTCCGCAGCGCCAGGCCGGTCCGCACGAACGGTGAGTCGAGGCCGTTGGCTTCGGCCGCTGCCGCGATGACGTCACCCTCACCGGTCGGATCGACGCCGTCGGTGCGATAGCCTTTCTCGGACAGCAGACGCAGGATCAGGCGGCGGGCCAGGAGCCGCCAGTCGATCCGGGACGCGAGCCCGAAGAAGATGTCCTGCGGCATGTGAACGCGGCTTGTAACGGCGTCCAGCGCCACGAACAGGTAGCCCAGCGCCTCGCACCGGGCCTTCAGCGCCTCGTGCAGGGCCGGCTTCCGCGCCTCGGGGGTGACGGCGAACTTCACGGCCGCGCCGCCGTCCTTGATGAAGGTGGACAGGTACTCCGCATCCAGGACGGGCAGCCAGTCCTCGACCGCCAGAGTGGCCGTCATCCGCCGGCGCCTTCTCTGAAGCGGATCCCGTAATAGGTGACGGGCGTTCCGTCCGGCCCCATGAAGGAGAACAGGTCGCGCGACTGCCGGGTTCCGGTCGACGACGGAAACGAGACCGTGGCGCCCTTCCTGGTCTGGTGCGGACCCTTGGACTCCAGGGTGTACAAATCCCTGGCGAAGTCGCGGCGGTCGTATTCCCGTGCGCTGCCCGGCAGGGCGGTCATGAGCCTGTAGATCCTGCCCAGAGGCACGACGCGCTCCCCGCCCTCCTTCAGCAGGGCCGAGGGCGCACCGCCCACGATATCTGTGTAGACGTCATACAGGGCCTCGATGAACCGCTGCGGGGAGAAGCTGCTGGCCCTGTCCCGGGCGCTGATCAGGACATCGGCGAGGTGCGACGGCCGGATGGTCGCGATCTTCTTCTTGTCAACCCGTACCGCGCGTTCGGCCGGGGCGGTGCGCACGATCGATGGGTAGGAGATCAGGACACCCTCGCTCTCTTGCACCTCCAGGCCCTTGTCGGCCGCGATGCTCCGCAGCTCCGCCGCATAGCACTCGGGATCGGCGAGGAGCCGCTGCTCTTCTTCGTCGGTGAACGGCCAGCAGGAGACCGCATTCACGACTTCCTGCCGGAGCGCGGTCAACGCCTCGTCGAGCCGGGCCTGGGCGCGCTTCAGCGCCGCGATGTCGCCGCTCCGGGCGGCCTTCGTCAACGCCCTGGCTCGCACGGCCACATGCCCGGCCGACATCTGCGCTGCGGCCGCCGCCTTTTCGGTCGTAGCAAAGGCCTGTTCGAAGCTCCTCACCGGGCGCGCCTCCGCAGAACATCGGGCAGTCGTTACCATACGGGCAGTCGTTACCATAAATGCCGTGTGCGCGTCCGACAATTCCGTTGCCTGTCCGCCGGGCGTGCCTCTCGGGCCGTCCCGGTTCAGGACATGCCAGACGGTGCAGCTTCCTCGGCTGTGCGTTTGGCAAGGTGCTGTGCAGACGTTTGTCGTGGAATTGTCGGCATTGTTGCGTCTTGCGCAGCGCCGGGCTTGTGCGGCGGTCCGTCTGGACGATTTCGCCGGACGAGGCGGGCCCGGGGGCTTTGGGCAGGCGCCGGTGGGGTCTTGTCCGTCTTGTCGCGTGCGGTGCGGCGCGGATCGGGCGCCGGTGTGAGCGTTCCGCGCAGGCCGTAAGCGTGGCAAGGATGCATGCGCCCGAGGGCGCTTTCACAGACGCTGCAGCCTTGTCGGCAGAGCCGGACGGTGCGCCCGGCCTTGCTTCACACGGGGCATCCGGTGCGCCATGCGCGGCCAGCCCCTCTCCCCCGCCGCGCTCACAGCCGGCTTCAATGAGGCCGGGGTGCCCGGGAGCCGATGTTTCACGTGAAACATCGGCCGACGACGGCCCGCGGTGGCGCACCGCCCGGTAGCGTCAAGAGTTGTGTCAGGCGGCATGGGGTAGCGGTTCCCTGGGATTTGTTTTGGCGTGTGAAGATGGCGAACAGGGTGTGGTCCATGGAGGTTGTGT
>CAYFYS010000082.1:0-7668 GCA_964347365.1 uncultured Rhodospirillaceae bacterium
AGCTTGCGCTCAGCGGCGCCCTGGACGCCGTGGCGCTCGCCAATATCCTGACCAACACCAACCTCGCCGCGGCCGCCGGCGTGGTGGCCGCGCTCAGCCTGTCGCGGCCGATCTTGGGACGCGTCGATCTGCTGGCCAGCCTGAACGGCGCCATCGCCGGGCTGGTGGCGATCACCGCCGGACCGGACATCGTCGATCACTACTGGGCCATCATCATCGGCGCGATCGGCGGGGCGATAACCGTCGTCGGCGCGAAGCTCCTCGACCGCCTGAAAATCGACGACGTCGTCGGCGCCATCCCGGCCCATCTGTTCGCCGGCATCTGGGGGACGCTTGCGGTATGCATTGCGGCCGGCGGCAATTTTCTGGTACAGATCACCGGCGTCGTGGCCGTGGGTGCCCTGGCGTTCGGTGCCTCGTGGCTGGTGTGGTCGATCATCGAACGGACGCTGGGCGTGCGCATCACCCCGGTCGTGGAGCAGTTGGGCCAGGACGTGGCAGAGCTGGGTATCGAGGCCTATCCGGAATTTGTGGTCGTGCCTGACGAGGATGACTGAGGGACGGGCGGCCCGGCCTGCATCGGCGGGACCGCGGGCCGGCCCGCATTGCACGGGCGCGGGGTTGAACTGGAAGAGACCGGCCACCGGGAGAGCAAAACGATGGACGTGACCACCGAACGACATGAGGATGTTCTGTCCGCCGGCGTGGCCGGTCGCATCGACGGCTCCAACGTCGTCCAGTTCGAGGAAACGATCAGAACGGTGATCGCGGAAAGCGACCGCGCCGTGATCATGGACTTCGAGAAGCTGGTATACATCAGCAGCGCCGGGCTGCGCGCCGTCCTGTTGACCGCCAAGACCCTTCAGAGCCGTGACGCCCAGCTGGTGCTGTGCTCGCTCTCGGCGCCGATCCGCGAGGTCTTCGAGATAAGCGGTTTCGACAAGATTCTGCCGATTCACGCCTCCAGGGCCGCGGCGCTGTCGTCCCTGAGCGGCTGACGCCGGCCAGGCGGCGGCGCGATCCGGAGCGTGCCCGCACGGGAAGATGCGTTTTGCCAACGACCCGCCGCGGGCCGGGTTCCCCTTTTCGGGCCGGGCGCGCCTCGGCCATTCGGAGATGACCGCCCAGCATGATGAACGTTACGGAAGAAAAAGCCGGCTCGGTGACCGTCGTGGCGATCGACGGCCGGCTCGACGGCGTGAGCGCGCCCGACCTCCAGGACCGGGTCTCGAAGATCGTCGAACGCGGCGAGGCCGATGTGTTGCTCGACTGCGAAAGGATGGATTATGTCAGCAGCGCCGGGCTGCGCGTTTTTCTCGCCGGCGCCAGGAGCTGCGAACAAAACGGCGGCAAGCTGTCGATCTGCGCGCTGCGGCCCGAGTGTCGCTCGGTCTTGGAAATCAGCGGGTTCCACACCGTAATCGATTGTCACGACACCCGCGAAGCCGCCTTGGCGGCGGCATCGCAAGGGAGGTCCGCATGCTGAGCTTCGCCGAAGAGATCCTGCTGCTGATGCTCGACGACGAGGACGGATCGTTTGTTCCCGTACGCGAGAGCGCGGTCGAATACGCCCTGGCCGGCGCCGCGCTGATGGATCTGGCGTTTGCGAACCGGATCGACACCGACCCGGACCGGCTCGTGCTCCTGGACAGGCAACCGACCGGGCATGCGATCCACGACAGGGTTCTGGATCGCATCGCGCGTTCGTCCGAGATCAAGGACACGAAGTCCTGGCTGGAGATGATTGCCCGGCACGACTCCACCGATATCAGGGATCAGGCGCTTGCCAGCCTGATCGAGAAGAAAATTCTCGAAGCCCAGGAGGAGAAGTTCCTCTGGGTCTTCCGCGCGCGGCGCTATCCGACGATCGACGGGCGTACCCAGCGCGAGGTGAAGCGGCGCATCACCGATGTCCTGTTGTCGGAGGAGGTGCCCGATCCCAGGGATGTCGCGATCATCGGCCTGGCCGAAGCCTGCGACATTCTGCGCGAGGTGTTCGCCGGCCGGGAGCTCAACCGGATACGCCCGCGCATCGAGCAGGTCCGCAAGCTGGACCTGCTCGGCCGCGAAGTCAGCGGCGCGATCCTGGAGATCGAGCGCTCGATCTCCATGGCGATGATGCACGCACCGCACTGACCGCGCGGGGTCAACCCTCGGTCTCGAACGTACGGATGTCGGGGGCCTCTCCCGGCAGGCCGAGCGCCTTCCAGGAAGCGGCGGCTTCGTCGTAGATTTCGCGGCGCAGCGTCGTGCGTCTGGCGAACGCCGCCAGGTGCTTGTGCGGCTTGCAGACATTGATCAGCGCCTTGGAGCCGTAGGGCCGGTTCTCCGGCGGGTGCTGGCTCGGGTCGAGCTGGGTGCTCCAGGTGTTGCGCAGAAAGTCGATATCCTCGATCGGGTTGCAGCGGCTGCCCATCGCCCACAGAACCTCGTCCATGTTCGAGGGGTCGATATCCTCGTCAACGGCGATGATCCACTTGGTGAAATAGGCCCCGCCCGGCATCTGTGCGGCGAGCGCAAGCGCCTGGGCGGCGTGACCGGCATAGAGCTGCTCCAGGCTGATCACCGTCATCCCCAGCCCTCCCGAGACCGCGGGATGGGCATAAACCCCCTTGATGCCCGGGATCCCCAAGAGATCGAAATCGTCCCATATCCGGGCCGAGCGGATGACGGCAAAGAAGCCGCTCTGCTCACACGAGGGGTAGTCGGCCATCAACGCGTTGGTCAGGATCGGGTTGTTGCGGAAATGGACCGCGGTCACCGTCACCAGCGGCGCCCGGCCGCCGGGCTTTCCGTAATAGCCGGTGAACTCGCCGAACGGGCCTTCCTCGGCCATGGCATCGGGCCGGATCACCCCTTCGAGGACGAAATCGGCGTTGGCCGGCAAAAGCAGGTCGGTGGTCTTGCCGCGCACCACCGGCACCGGCTGACCCTTCAGCCCGCCGATATACTCGTATTCGGAGACGTTCTTCGGAAAGCCCTGCGAGCCGACCAGCATGAACAGCGGGTCGATCCCCCAGGCGGCGGCGATCGGGACCTCCTCGCCGCGCGCCCAGCCCCGGGCGATGTGCAACCGCGCGTCCTTGCCGGGCGAGAGGTAGAGCCCGACTTCGCGCTTGCCCTGCTGCATCATCCGGTAGGTGCCGATATTGAGCTGGCTGCTGTCCGGATCGCGCGTTATCACCGCATCACCGGTGCCGCCGTAGCGGCCGCCGTCGAGCGGCCAGTGCCTGGGGATCGGCAGCAGGTCGAGATCGATCTCCGCGCCGCGCAGCGTGTTCTGGAAGATCGGCGCCTCGTGCGGCGGTATTTCGGCCGGCGGGGTGCGGTTTTTCATCTTCGACTTCACCCGGTCGATCAACGCGATCGCCGGGGTATCGACGGGCTCCTCCAGGGTCAGCGCGACCCGCCGCAGGCTGGGGCCGCCGAGGATCCACAGCAGCCGCGCGCCGAACGGGCCGCCCGCGAACCCGGCCGGGTTTTCGAACAGCACCGCCGGCGAGGGCCGGCGCTTGGCCAGCATGTAAACCAGGGCGCTCATCACCTCATCGCGGCTGACCGGCGCATCGATGCGCACCAGCTCGCCGATCCCCTCGACCTCCCGGAGCCATTCCCGGAGATCCTGGATCGGCTGGTTGGCCGTGCGTCGCGCAGCATCGTTCATCTCGCGGGATCCGTTCCGTTCAAAGAAGCGCATTGGCCGGCGGCAGACCGGCGGCGATGCGGCCGAACTCCGCCGCGTTGATGTCCCATGACAGGTGGATCTGATGGGCGGCGGCGTGGACGTCGCGGAACTGGCGCTGCAGGTCCGCGCTCAGATGGTTCGCCGATGCGCCGCGAACGGCGTGGAGCAAATCGACCGCGCGCACCGCACACGATGCCGCGTGCGCGGCGTCACGGCGCCAGCGCGCCCGGTCGATCAGCGCCAGCGGCTTCCGCGCGGCGATCAGGCGGTGGCATTCGACCCAGTTCTCGCGCACCAGAAGCCGCGCGGTATCGACCGCCAGACCGGCTTCGGCAACCTTGAGTTGCACCGTGACGTGCGCGCCCACTCGGGAGCGGTTGTAGACCGAAACCTGCCCGGCCAGGAACGCCACGTAATCGTCATAGGCGGCCTGCGCGATGCCGATCATGGGTGCGGCGACGAGGGGCGGGATGAACGGGATCAGCGGAAACTTATAGGCATCGGCGAGGTCCTCGGTGCCCGGCTGGTAGCCTTCCTGGGCGTGGCGCGGATCCAGCACCATGTGTTCGGGGACGAAGACGTTCTGGCAGGCCACGTCCTTGCTGCCGGTGCCGCACAGCCCGCTGACGTGCCAGTCGTCGATCACCGCAACGTCGCGGGCGGGCACAAGGACGATCTGCGGGCTCGGCCGGTCCGCGCCCTGCCGGGCGGCCATCGCGCCCAGCATCAGCCAGTCGCTGGCATCGACCCCGCTGGCGTACGGCCAGCGCCCGGAAAACCGGTAGCCGCCTTCGGCAGGCTCCAGCCGCCCGGCGGGAAACACCAGGGTCGAGCCGATCAGCGCCTCGGGGTTCTCGCCCCAGATGTCGTCCGCCGCCCGTGTCGGCCAGTATGGCAGCATCCAGTTGTGGGCGACGAGGTTGATATAGACCCACGAGGTCGACCCGCAGCCGCGGCCGAGCGCGATCGCAACATCGATCATCAACCCGAAATCGGTCGTACAGCCGCCGAACCTTTCCGGGCGCAGGATGCGCCACAGCCCGGCCGCGCGCAGATCGGCGATGGTCTGCTCAGGAATCCGCCGGATGCGTTCGGCCTCGGCCGCCCGCGCGCGCAGCACGGGAACCATCGCGCGGGCCTTCGCGAGCAAGGCCTCGCGCGCGGCGTGCGGGGCCGCCTCCATCACGGTTCCACGGCCGCCTCGGCGGACAGCACCGGATCGAGCAGGATTTTGCCCACCACCTGGCGGGCTTCGATCAGCCGGTGGGCATCGGCGGCAAGGTGCAGCGGCAGAATCCGGTCGATGATCGGCGCGCGCACCGCCCTTTCGCTGGCGGCCGCCAGCGCCCAGTCGATATCGTCGAAGTCGCAGGCCGGCATGGCGATAATGCGCTGGCGCTTGAGATAGAGCTGGCGCAGATCGAGGCCCACCTGACCGCCGGCATGCGCGCCGGCGGTCACCAGCCGGCCGAGCACGGCCAGGCTGCCCATCGCGCCGGGCCAGAGATCAGGATCGCCGATGCTCTCGGTGACCACGTCGGCGCCATGACCGTCGGTAAGATCCATCACGTCTGCGGCGAGATCCCGGCTGCGGTAGTTCACCCCGTAATCGGCACCGAACAATTCACACGCCGCAGCAACCCGTTCGTCGGCGCCGGCGGCAGCGATCACCCTTGCCCCCATCCGCTTTGCGACCTGGACGCAGCAGCTCCCTAGCCCGCCGGTCGCGCCCATCACGAGCACCCATTCGCCCGGCTGAAGCGCGGCCTGCTTGTGCAGCAGATGGCGCGCGGTCGGCATGTGGCGCACGATCGCGGTGGCCTCTGGATAGCCCAGCCCGTCGGGCAGGACGAAGCAGTTGGCCGCCCGGACCGCGGCGTACTCCGCATAGCCGCCCCAGCAGGTGATGCCCACCAGGCCGAAGGGACCTGGGTCGCGGGATTCCCGCCCCGGGACGCAAAGATCGCTGTGCAGCGAGGTGTGGACCCCGACGCGGTCGCCGAGCGCGAGCCCCTCCGCCTCGGTGCCCAGCGCCACGATTTCGCCCACCGGATCGGTGCCCATCACGTGCGGCAGGGCGGGTCTGCGCGGATAGACGCCCCTGCGCAGCAGAATGTCGAGGGTGACGTTGACCGAGACGTTGCGCACCCGGATCAGCGCCTCCTCGGGCGCCGGCGCAGGCGTTGCGATCTCCTCGAACCGCAAGGTTTCGGGCCCGCCGAACGCCCGCAGAACGATCGCCTTCATCACAACCTGCCCAAAGGGGTTTCGTCCCGGCGAAGTCTAGGGTCCGCCGGCGATCCGGTCCATCACCAGCCAGGGTCCGTTTTCCGGAAAGAGCGCCCTGGAGCCCGGTCCGGCGGCGCCACCTTTCGGCGGGAATTAAGCGTGAAACGCCTTGCACCCTGTTTACCACCACATATAGTGGATTAATGTGATGCGTACACGATACCTGGGCTAAGGGAACAGAGAGGTAGGGGATGACGTGGACATCTGAGAAGGTCGACTCTCTGATGCGGCTGTGGTCCCAGGGGCTGTCGGCCCGTCAGATCGCCGACAAGATCGGCGGCGTGACCCGCAATGCGGTCATCGGCAAGGCGCACCGCCTGAACCTTCAGCGCGGCGCACCGAGACCGGCGCCGATCCCGCAAGCCCCGCCGCCGGTGGTCGCCGCCCGACCGCGCATGGCGATGACCGAGGCCAAGGCCTGGATGTGCCGCTGGCCGCTTGACGAGCCCGGCCGGTTCGGCCTGCACATCTGCGGCAAGACCGTCCAGCCCGGCCGGCACTACTGCGCCGAACACCTGACGGCGGCCTATCTGATGCGCAAGCGTACCGCCGCCTGAAGACCGCGCATCGGGCGCAAGCCCCCGCGCCACCGTTGCCACGGTGGCGGAAAACGGCCACCATCGCTGCGTCCGGGCGCAGTCCGCCGACTGCTGCCCTGTCCGGGAAAGGCCGTGCTGTTGATCCAAGCAATCCGGGCGAACCCGTATGGCTGGCTCGTCGTCGGGATCTGCTTTCTGTCCTTGATGGCCTCCTATGCCGCGCGCAGCGCGATCGGGCTGATGATGCCTCTGTGGGAGGCGGATCCCGGCTGGACGCGCGAATTCGCTTCGGGTGCGGGCGCGATGGTGCTGGTGCTGATGGCCGTGGTCTCGCCCATCGCCGGGGCGCTCATTGACCGGTTCGGGCCGCGCGCGGTCTGCACTGCCGGACTGGCGGCGGTTGGCGCCGGGCTGCTGCTGACCTCGGTCAGCGCGGCGGACTGGCAGTTGTTCGCCTTTTACGGCGCGCTGGTCGGGCTGGGCTCGGGCGCGATTGCGATGCCGATGGTCTCGGCCGTGGTGGCGCGTTATTTTGCGGCCAACCAGGGGCTGGCCAGCGGCGTGGGGTTCTCGGGCGCAACTGGCGGGCAGCTTCTGGCGCTGCCGGTGCTCGGCCTCTTGGTCACCGCGCTCGGCTGGCGCGGCACCTATGTGAGCCTCGGGCTGACGATCTTCCTGCTCGCCGCTTTGGCCTGGGCGGTGCTGCGCGGCTGGACGCCCGGGCCGGGAGTCGACGGCAGCCGGGCGGTCGCTCCGATCGGCCGCCGGCTGTCCTATCTCCTTGGCAACGCGACCTTCTGGCTGCTTCTGGGCGGGTTCCTGATCTGCGGGTTCACCACCGCCGGCGTCATCGAGGTCCACCTGATCCCCTACGCCGCCTTGTGCGGGTTCGGCCCGGTCGAGGGCGCGACCGCCTACGGCGTTCACGGCGGCTTCAACATGGTCGGGGTGATCCTGTCCGGCGCGCTTGCCGACCGGCTTCACCGGCCGCGGATGCTGGCCGGGATCTTTTTCCTGCGGGCGATCCTGTTCGTGACGCTGCTCCATGTCGGGACCGACCTGCCGCTCCTGTTCCTGTTCGCCGCCCTCTACGGGCTGATGAACTTCGCCACCCTGCCGATCATCGCCAGCATCGTCGCCGCGCGGCTGGGCGTC
>CAYFYS010000083.1:0-7622 GCA_964347365.1 uncultured Rhodospirillaceae bacterium
CCCGACGCCGGCCGGAGGCCTGGGCCCGCCGCGCCAGCAGTTCGCCCAGCACCGGGGCGGGCGGGCCGGCCACTCAACCCTTCCCGCGGAATGGCCCGTCGCGGGCATCGAGGAAGGCGCGCATCCCGCCCTCGCGCATCGTCTGCCGCAGGGCGTACTGCCAGGGAAGGTCGGCCCCGATCATCAGCGTATCGGCGAGCGCGTGCCGCTCGGTCGCCGCCCGCAGCCCCATCGCGTCATAGGCTGCCTTCAGGCTGCGCTTCTTCAGCTCCAGCGCCTCGCGCGGGACGAGCGCCAACCGCTCGGCCAGAGCCTGCGCTGCCGCGTTCAGATCGGCCGCCGGCACCACCTGATTGACGAGGCCGAGCTGCCGCATGCCGTCTGCATCGATGGGATCGCCGGTCAGGTAGAACGCGTGCACGGCGCGGGCATGGGTGAGGAAGGGCAGGATCAGGAACGGCGACAGCGCCCCGTGCCGGATCTCGGGCTCGGCGAGCGTTGCGGTTTCCGAGGCGATGACGAGATCGCAGGACATTGCCAGTGCCGCCCCCGTTGCCACCGCATGACCGTTGACCGCCGCTACCACCGGCTGACGCTGGCGCCAGACTGCATCGAAGAGCTGGGTATTCTGGCGGATCAGCGCATCGAGATCGGCCAGCGCGGTCTCGTCGATCTCCTCCATGTCCCAGCCGGTGCAGAAGGCCCGCTCGCCGGCGCCGGTGATGACGATGGCACGGATATCGCTGCGGGTGGCGAAGCGTTCCAGCGCCGCGACAATCTCGCGGTCCGAGACAGTCATGCGCAGGGCGTTCAGCCGGGCCTCGCGCCGGATGGTGATCCAGCCGACCGGGCCGTCCTCGACAATTTCGATGTCCCGATATGCCATCGGCGCCCCTCCCCTGCCCGACCAGCCTAGCAGCCGCCGTGCCATCGTGCCGCCGTTTCAAACGCATTTCGAGGTGCGGCCTGTCGGAGGCGGGCTCTAAAGCGGAGGCCGTCGGCGATCTCGTGGTCGACGGCCGAGAACAGATGGCGGGCCTAGGGGAAACGCGGCGTCCAGCGCCTGCCGCACCAACACGCGTGGCGTCGGCCGGGCCTCGCATGGCCGAGGCAGCAATCGATCAGCGCCGACCGCCCGCCAATGCGATAGACACAGGAGCGCATCGAGGATTCGAGGAGGTCGCATAGGCGGGGCGCGCGCCCGCCGCGTTCGCGTCCAAGATCCGCGCCTCGGGGCAGAGCGCCCGGGGCGAGGACACCGACCGAGCGTCCTCGACCACCCTGTGGATGTCGATCCCGCCGACCGACACCGCCGGGACGCCTTGCCGGGGCCGTCCTGCGCCGGGACGGTCTGAACAAGGTCCATTTCGGCGTTGGTGTCGGGGACGCTCCGTCGGTTCGCAAAGCGCGGGGAACCATGGCCGATGCGCTGCGTATTCCTCGACAACTCCCGATAAGGCCCCTTCGCGACATACCCCGCGCGCCGAGCGGTGGTCCATCGCCTGGGTCGAAGCCGTGACGGAGGGGGTAGGAGTCGAACCCGCGCTACGCATGGCGCATAACGGTTTTCGAGACCGTCCCGTTCGAGCGCTCCGGCACCACTCCGTAGGGGGCGGCGAACCTGGCGCTTCGCCCAGAGCCGCAACCGGCGTCGATATGCCGTGAGCGGGGTCGCCACCACAGGGGCGCGGCCCTTTCTCTTTGGTCACACGCTGTCGCATCGCCGCCGCACCCGCGCGCCTTCGCCTCGTGTGCCGCCATTGGCGTCGCGCTCCGCGGCGGCTCCGCCGCTCTTCCCGTGCACCGCCTCGCCTGCTCGTCGCAGCGCCAGAGCCGGCGTCTTCACCCTGTTGTAACCCTCTGCGACGACGGGGGTTCGCCAACGCTGTCACTGCCGACGACGATGCCAGCGCCGTTGCCGATGATGCGGACGATCCTGGCAATGGTGTCAGCGATGCAAGTGCCGGGCATGATGAGCCCTGCAGCGGTCCATGCGATGCGGTTGGGCGCGTCGCTTCGCGATCGGGCTGCCCTGCCGAGCCCGCTACGCGGTCTCGACCCTTTAGGCGGGTATCCCCCGCACCATCGTTCGCCTCACGGTAGGCGGGATCGCGGAGCGTGGCGAGCGCGTGGTGGAACATCTCCTCGACGCCGAGGCGTTGGAGGCAGCGCCGCGCCGTCTCCGAGAGATTGGCGCGGCGGACAACTACAGCTTCCCCTCGAACACGTGCGGCCGGTAGTCGGCGCACTCCGTCCCGTCCTCGGCCAGCGGCGCATCGAGGCCCTGCATGGTTAAGCCGACCTGCAGATGGGCAACGGCGAAGGGCGAGGGCATGATCTCGAAGCCGAACACCCGGCCCATTGCCGCCTGCTTGACCCGCGCGCCCGCCAGCGCGCCCAGGCCCCGGCCTTGGAGATGGGCGGCGATACGCCGCAAGACTTCCGCCAGATAGGCCCCGGTGCCGCAGCAGGGATCGAGCACGTAGACGTTCTCCACCGCTAGACCGTCCGGAATGCCAAGGTCGTCCTGCAACGCCCCCCTTGTTCCGAGGCTTGGCCGGCGCTCAACAGGAACCTGACCGGCAGACCGTGCGCATCGACCACGGCGTGGATCTTCGTGCTCAGCCCATCACGGGAACGGCCGATGGCATGACAAGGCACGCATCCATACGCCCTGCCGGGCCCAACGGTTATAGCGGTTTTAGACCGTCGTGTGGGGGCCGTAGCGCTCAGGAACCTAGCGCCACGGTGCGCCGGTGCGCAGAATGTGGAAAATGCCGTTGAGAACCCGCCGGTCGTCGACCCGCTTCACGCTGCGCGGCTTGTTCGGAACAGCGGCGCAATCACCGCTCACGCCTCATCCGTCAGATCGAACCGTTCCTTACCCAAAACTCCATCCCCCAACCACACCAGATCTACCATATATAGACTATATCACCCTTGTGGGTACAGAACCTAGGCGGAAACCGGATCGGGGACAGCGGCCGAGGGGTTGCGCCGGCCTACCGGGAGCCGGGTGGGCCCTGGAATTCCCAGGTGTGGCCCTGCGGATCGGTGACGAAGAGCTGGGGCTCGCCCAGCAGGTTCGAGATTTCCTCGAAATGGATGCCGAGTTTGCGCATGCGGCCGCGAAAAGCATCCACGTCGCCGATACGCCAGGCGGTGTGGCGCCCGGCCGGCTCGATATTCGCATCCTCCGCCGGCTTGAGCGCAACGTCGTTGGCAATCAGGTGGAACTGGACGTTGTCGTTCTCGTCGCCGAGCCATGCGCCGGGACCGAGATCGTCCAGCGCCTTGGGACGCGGCAACAGCTTCAGATCCAGCACCTTCGTGTAGAACGCCACGCATGCGTCCAGGTTCTCTGCGGCGACTGGAATGCCTTCGTGGATGGCGCCCTGCCAGGTCAGACGCGGGGCGCCGGTTTGGGTCTGGCTCATCGTTTCGCCTCCTTCGTCGGGTTCGTGCTCCTAATCCGCTGTCGCCTGGAAGCCGGCGGGGTCGACGTCGTGCAGCAGGTTGGGAGCGCCATAGTCCCGGATGATGCGTCCGGGATCGGGCGGGGGCGCGTCGGCGCCGTGCTCCAGAAAGGCGCCCAGATAACGTGAATGCGCCACCAGCCGGCGTCCGAAGTCGCGCTGGGACTCCTCGTACTGCCCAAGCGCCGCGACGATATCGTCCGATGCCGCGAGAGAATCCGCGAGACATTGCGCATCGAGCGCGGCCTTGGAGACCCCGCCGATGGAATGCGGCCGGGCGACGAACGCCGCATCGCCCATGACCGAGACCCGGCTAGGCGTCATGCGTCCGGTTTCCATGTCGGTAATCGCCTGGAGCCGCGGTTGCGGTACACGTTCAACGACCGCAGCCGCCACCGAGGGGAGCCGCTCTGCAGCGTCCGCCTTCATCGCAGCGACCAGGGCGGGCCTGATCAGCGGCGGCGGGATCGAGATGCCGTGGTTGGCACCTCCCTCGTCGGTGAACAGGTCTTGCAGGGCATCGGGGCCCGCCGGTCGGTACCAGATGAAGTAGACGCGCCGGTGACCCGGTCGCATGTCCTCGCCCGGCCCCGGGACCGCCATGGTCAGTAGCAATTCGCCCGGCGGGAAACAGAAAACGATCCGGTCGCCGATGGCAGCGACGATCTCGGGGGGCACGGCCTGTTCCTCGACGATACCGCGCCAGGCGATGTAGTTGGCGTAGCGCGGTTCGGTTTCGGGCATGAACTGGCGGCGAACGGTGGAGAACACGCCGTCGGCGGCGACCAGGAGATCGGCGGCAACGCGGGTCCCGTCCTCGAAGATCGCAGCGACCGATCTGTTGTCCTGCGCGACGCGGCGGAGCGTCATCGCCTGGCGGTAGATTTCAGGCGGGACGACGTCGCGCAGCGGACGATAGATCCGGGCCCAGCTACTGCCAACTGTCGCGCGGTCGTTGACGAAGGCGATCTGTCCGTCCCGCTCCATCCAGACATAGCTGTTGTGCGCCACGCCGGCCGAGGGTTCGAACCGCGCGCCGATGCGGCCCATGATCTCAAGCAATTGGGTAGAAATACCGAGACCCGCCCCGCGGCCCGTGAGATCGCCCACGGTGCGCTCGAACACCGTCGCGTCCCAGCCCGCCTGGCGCAGCAGGCTTGCTGCGAACAACCCTCCGACCGAGCCGCCGATCACCAGCGCATGCGGTTTGTCAGAAATTGCGCGCCTGCCTTTCCCGCAACCCGGTCCAGTTAACCATATCGAGCCGCGGCGTTCAGCGGAAACCGCGTGCGGGCATGGGCAGGTCGAATTCCAGGTGATTCGCTTTCCGACGGAAACAAGAAGCGCAACAGCCGATGGGAGGATTGCGATGCGTTCGACTTGGAGCAGAAACGCGGGCTACGTCTTCGCTGCGATGGCGATCTCGTGCCTCGCTACCGCGGTTTATGCCAAAACGATCAAGCTGACCGTGGTTGGCGCGCCGCCGCCGATCGTGACCGTGGTGCAGGTCACCAAGGAGTACTTCGTTCCCGAGATCGACAAGCGGATCGCAGCTTCCGGCAAGGGCTTCAAGATCGAGTGGACGCGGGCCTATTCGTTCACGTTGGCGAAGTTTCACGAAGTGCTCGAGGCGGTCGAAGACGGCATCGCCGACGTGGGCGCGCAGATCCATGTCTTCGAAGAATCCAAGCTGCCGCTCGAGAACGTGTCCACCTACGTCCCGTTCGGCACCGCCGACGTCCATACCCTGACCCGGATCATGCGGGACGTCCACCGGCAGGTGCCGGAGATGGGCAAGGTGTGGAACGGGTACAACCAGATCTATCTGGGGACCGGGGTCAACGACACGATCCACCTGATGACCAGGTATCCCGTCACGCGCTACGAGGATCTGAAGGGACACAAGCTCGGCGCCAGCGGCACGATGGGCAACTACCTGCTCAATACCGGCGCGGTTGTGGTGAGTTCGAGCATGAACCAAGCCTATCTGCACATAAAGCCTATCTGCACATAAAGAACGGCGTCTATTCCGGCTACCCCACCTCTTGGGCGTTGGGTTGCGCCTACAAGGTCTATCAGTCGGCCCCCTATCTCACGAAGGTCAATTTCGGTGCGATCGCCGCCACCGGACTCAGCGTCAATATCGATACCTGGAAGAAGCTTCCCAGCTGGGTCCAGAAGATCTTCCGCGAGGTGGCGGTGGGCTGGCAGGACCACCACGCGGCTATCAGCCTGGCAAAATCGCAAAAGTTCGAGTCCATCATGGCGAAGGCCGGGGCCAAGATCTCCGACTTCCCGATGGAAGAGCGTCGGCGCTGGGCGCAGGCTCTGCCCAACGTCGCCCTGCAATGGGCGGACAGGCTCGAAAAGAAGGGACAACCGGGCCGGCGCGCCCGGCAACCGGCGCTCACCAGCGGCGACTACGGCAACGTCGCGCTCTTCTCCGTCTTGGTCGACGGGGAGCCCGGGCGTCGCCATCGTGGCGGTCAACGAGACCCCGCCCGCGGGGAGGAGCGGCGAGCCCGCGTACGGGCTCCGCCCCCTGTTCGTGAGCCTGACCCCGGGCACGACCGTCACCGACCACGACGGCCGCGCCGCATGAGAGGCGCTCCGCCGCCGTCCCGACCTCTACCTCCCCGCCGAATGCCGCGAGCTCATCGAGGTGCACGAACGCCATGGCGCGGGGTTCGACATCGACGCGGTAACCGAGAGCGATCTCGCCATGCCGGAGCGTCCGCCCTCGATCGTGACCATGGAGGATCTGGACAGGATCCTCGGAACGGGCGATCTCATGGCTCCCGGTGTGGAGATCCAGAAGCTGGGACGCCGGGAATGCGGGCTGTTGGCGCCGGGCATGTGCGAGCGGCTGCGGCTGACGGGCCGCGGTTGGGGAAATGGCAGCGGTGGGTACAGGGCGCGGCGCGCCTGGTGTCCTGCGGAGTCGCGATCGCGCTGGACACCGGAGCGAGTCCGTCAGCCGGGCATGCAATGGCGCCCGGTCACCGCCGCTTCGGTTCTGCGGTGTCCAATCCCTTGCCCTGCCCGTTTCGCGACTGCTGCCGCAGGTTTCTCGTGTAGTCGCAATCCGGGAAGTTCGAGCAGCCGAGAAAGCGGCCGTACCTGCCCATCCTGGTGTTCAGCCAACCGTCGCAGACCGGACAGGCCTCGATAGCCCCGCCGCAGTCGTGGCAGCGGTAAGCCTCGCCGGACCTGACGGGAAGGCCGTTTCCGCAGCGGGGGCAGGCAAGCGCCGTGTGCTCGCAAAGTGGAAAGTTCGAACAACCGTAGAAGACGCTGCCGTTGCGGGCGTTTTCGCGGCGCTCCAGACATCCGCCAACGCATCGCGGACAGAGTACCGCGCCCTCCGGTGGGCGGCCGAATACCGTCACCTCGTATCGGCCGTCGATCAACTCTGTCACGAATTCGGACGGCGGGCCGCCCTCGGCAAGCAGGTAGACCTGCCACCTCGCCCGGGTGACGGCAACGTACAGCAGGCGCCGCTCCTCGGCGTTCGGATGGGCTTCGGGCGCTGCGAGAACCAGCTCGAGCAACGGATCGTCGGTTATCCCGGTGGGAAACCCGTGCTTTCCTGAACACAGACCGAGGACTACCACATAGTCGGCCTCGAGCCCCTTGGAGCGGTGCACGGTCTTCCAGGTGAAGCGAAGGCCCGGATACTGCCTCGGCAGCGCGTACAAATTGCGGGGCCGCAGATGCCGGTAGCGGCCGAGCAGCAGCACCTCCGACATGCCGTCGTGTCGGCGGGCATCCTCCGCGATCCGGTCAAGCGCCTCTTTCAGAAGCGAGAGTTTCTGCCCACCGGGGAGTCCGACATATGCCGCGGGCCTGTCCGCCTTCCGCATCGCGCGGACCGTCTTGCGGATTTGCGCCGGGTTGCGCAGCACGAAGTCGGTGGCGACCGCAGCGATGCGGTCGGCGCAACGGAACGTCGTTGTGAGATCGATGCGCGCGAACGTGCCGAAATGGTTTTCGAACGCGTTCATGATCGCGATGTCCGAGCCGCCGAACCGGTAAATCGCCTGCCAGTCGTCGCCGACGGCGAACAGCTGAGCCCCGGGTGTGCTTTCGAGCAAGGCCTTCAGCAGCCGCGCACAGGACGGAGAAATATCTTGAAACTCATCGACC
>CAYFYS010000084.1:0-7500 GCA_964347365.1 uncultured Rhodospirillaceae bacterium
CTTCAGTTGACCCGCCTAGCCTCGTACGGGCTGTCCAGCGAGAAAGCCGGAATCACGATCTCGAAGCGTTCGCCGTCAAGCGCCCGCATGCCGTAGGTGCCCCGCATGATTCCCGACGGCGTGGGGAGAGGCGTCCCGGAGGTATACTCGAAGCTTTCGCCCGGCTGGAGGACCGGCTGTTCGCCGATCACCCCGGCGCCGCGCACCTCCTGCATCCGGCCCATGCCGTCGGTGATCTTCCAATGCCGCGTCAGAAGCTGGACGGCCCGGGCACCCTCGTTGTCGATCTTGACATGATAGGCCCAGACATAGTGGTCGTCGCTCGGCGAGGATTGCTCGTCGAGATATGCCGGTTCGACCGAAACCCGGATCTCACTGGTCTTGGTCGTATACATGGGCAGTCCTCAACCCTTGCGTCGGGGTGGCGGATATTAGTGGCATTACTCCAGCCATGAAAGCACCGTGGTCAGGAGCGCGCGGCATCCAGAGCGGCATCTATGTCCTCTTTGATATCCTCGGGATCTTCGAGCCCGACCGAAACGCGCACCACGCCGTCGGTGATGCCGAGCCCGGCGCGCTCGGCCGGCGACAGCCGCTGATGGGTGGTGGTCGCCGGGTGGGTGGCCAGAGACTTGGCATCGCCGAGATTGTTGGAGATGTCGACCAGCGACAGCGCGTTGAGGAAGCGGAACGCGCGCTCCTTCCCACCGGCGAGCTCGATGGTGACCACGCTGCCGAAATCGCTCATCTGCCGCTTGGCCAGCGCGTGCTGGGGATGGCTTTCCAACCCCGGATAAAGCACTCTGGAGACTCCCTTCTGGCCTTCCAGGAAGCTGGCGATCTCGTGTGCATTGCTGCAGTGTCGGCGGATGCGCAGGTCGAGCGTCTCCAACCCCTTGAGCAGAATCCAGGCGTTGAACGGGCTGAGCGAGGGGCCGGTATGGCGAAGGAACGGCTTGACGACATCGGTGCAGTATTCCTCGCTGCCCAGGATCGCTCCGCCGAGGCATCGTCCCTGGCCGTCGATATGCTTGGTGGCGGAATAGACCACGATGTCGGCGCCGGCCTCCAGCGGGCGTTGCAGGACGGGGGTGGCGAAGACGTTGTCGATAATCACCAGCGCGCCGACCCGGTGGGCAAGATCGGAGATCGCTGCGATGTCGAAGATGTCCAGGCCGGGATTGGAGGGCGTCTCGACGAACACGCAGCGGGTCGGCCGGGCGAGCGCCCGCTCCCAGCCTTCGAGATCGGGCCCCTCGACGATCGTCGTCTCTACGCCCAGCCGCGGCAGAATTTCGGTCAGGATGTAGAGGCAGGAGCCGAACAGCGCCCGCGCGCCGACCACGTGATCGCCCACCTTGACCATCGACATGATCGCAGCGAAAACCGCCGACATGCCCGATGCGGTCGCCCAGCACGCAGGCGCGCTCTCGGCCAGGCGCAGGCGCTCCTGGAACATCTCGACCGTCGGGTTGGCATAGCGTGAATAGATGAACCGTTCGGTGCGGTTGGCGAAGGCATCCTCGGCCTCCTCGGCCGCGCCGTAGACGTAGCCCGAGGTGGCATAGATCGCTTCGGCCGTCTCGCCGTGCTGCGACCTGATCAGGCCGCCGCGCACCAGATCCGTCTGGCGCCGCCATCGTTTCGTGCCTGCGACATCGCGATTCATCCTCCGGTCCCTCCGTCCCAAGCGCGAAAAACCCACCGACCGGACGGTCGGCGGGCTTGGGGAACCTCCGACCTTTTAGCGGATTGTTTTTCGTGGCCGCAAGCCGGTCGGGCCAAATCACCACGTCGGTGCAGTCTTGACGACGGCGGGGCCGTCGTCAAGTACGTTGCCAGACATGGGCGGCGTAGAGCGCGCTGCTCAGCAGCACCAGCCCGCCGGCCTGATGGGCGGCCGCCAGCGCCGCCGGCACGCCGGCAAGAAGCGTCGCGATCCCGAGCCCGGCCTGGATCAGTACCGCGGCCGCGAGCCACTCCAGGGCACGCGTGCGGTGGCGCAAGCCTCCGCGGCCGCGCCACCACAGCGCCAGCACCACGGCCACCAGTGCGATGCCGAAGACGCGATGGAGGAACTGGACGGTTACCGCGTTCTCGGTCAGGTCGGTCGGCCATGGCGACATCGTCAAGACCTCGGCGGGGACCGCCTTGCCGTTCATCAGCGGAAAGGTGGGGTAGATGTGGCCGGCGTCCAGCCCGGCGACAAGCGCGCCCCAGGTCATGGTCAACGCGATCGCGGCGATCACCAGGCCGAAATGGAATCGGTACCGGCTCTGGCGCACGCGCCTTGTACCGATGCCAAGCGCGGTCCAGAGCAGATATCCGTAAAGTGCGACCGCCAGCATCAGATGCGCCGCAAGCCTGTACTGGCTTACGTCGGGCCGGTCGACCAAGCCGCTCTCGACCATGTACCAGCCGAGCAGTCCCTGCGCGCCGCCAAGGATGAACAGCACGATCAACCGGATCCCGAGCATCGGATCGATCCAGCGCCGGATCAGGAAATAGATCAGCGGCAGGCCGAAAACCAGGCCGATCAGACGCCCCCACACCCGGTGGAGAAACTCCAGCCAGAAGATCGAGCGGAAATCATCGACCGTCATCCAGAAATTAACCCTCCGGAACTCCGGCGATGTCCTGTACTGGTCGAACAATGTCTGCCAGGCCGCCGCATCCATGGGCGGCAGGATCCCCGTCACCGGCCGCCACTCGACCATCGACAGGCCCGAACCGGTGAGCCGGGTCAACCCGCCCAGAACGACCATCGCAAAGACCATCGCAGCGCAGCCGTAGAGCCAGACCGCGATCACGCGGCTCGGCGTCTGGGCTGACAGGCCCACCACGGAACCGGTTAGGGCATTGCAGGGCGCGCGCGCCAGCCCGTGATGCGGTGCGATGCGCCGTGACGGTTGATCATCGTCGTCTCGAGTGGATCGAGGGTCTACGCCGGCGTCGGCGGGCCTGCGGCAGATATGCCGCCGACGGTGCGCGGTCAAGACCTCGCATGCACCTCAGCCACCGAACAGGATCTGCGGCAGGTAGAGCGCGGTGGGCGGGTAGAAGGCGACGACGAACAGAACGATGAGCTGGCAGATCACGAACGGCACCACGCCTCGGAACATCGAGCCGTAGCTGATCTCCTTGGGCGCAATGGCGCGCAGGTAGAAGATCGACGGCGCCACCGGCGGGGTCAGGTAGGAGGTCTGGATCACCACGCAGACCAGAACCCCGAACCAGATCGGATCGACGCCGACCGCCTTGATCAGCGGCGTGAAAATCGGCATGCAGATCAGGACGATGGAAACCCAGTCGAGGATGAAGCCCAGCACGAAAAAGACCGCCAGAAACAGGATCGGCAGCTCGCCCGGCGTCGGTTGCATCGTCTCCACGAACAGCTCGATCAACTCGCTACCGCCGTTGATCAGGAAGATCGAGGAGAACATCGTTCCGCCCAGGACGGTGAACATCACCATTGCGTTGACCCGGATCGCCTTGTCGAACACCTCGAAGGCGACCCTCCAGGAGAAGCGACGATAAGCGAAAATCAGGACGATCGCGCCGAATGCGCCGACACCGGCGGCTTCGGTCGGCGAGGCGATGCCGGCAAGAATCGAGCCCAGGACCGCAACGATCAGCGCCAGGGCGGGGACTAGTGCAGTCGCGGTAGTGATCAGCTTGTCGACGAGCCGGGCCTGGATCTCGTCGCGGTCCATCGGCGGGCCGTCCTGCGGCCGCAACTGACAGCGCAGCGCGATATAGGCCAGGAACAGGACGACCATCGCCAGGCCCGGGATGAGGACCCCGGCGAACAGATCACCGATCGATTCCTCGACCACCGAGCCGTAAACCACCACCACGACGGTCGGCGGGATGATGGTGCCGAGCGAACCGCCGGCGCAGATCGTGCCCGAGATCAGATCGTGCTTGTAGCGGTGCTTCATCATCGGCGGGATCGCCATCATGCCCACAACCGTTTCCACCGCGCCGACGATCCCGGTGGTCGCGGCGAACACCCCGCACATCGACACCGAGGTCAGCGCGAGCCCGCCGCGCAGCCGACCGATCCACTGCTGGATGGCATGGAAGAGCCGCTCGGCGATGCCCGAACGCTCCAGCGCGCTGCCCATGAAGATGAACAGCGGGATTGCGGTCAGCACATAGTTCGCGCCAACCTCGCGGAGCCGGCTCAGCATCTGGGCGCCGAGCGAATCGCCGAAAAACCACAGCCCGAAGGCGAATGACAGCCCGCTCATGCAAAACGCGACCGGGATGCCCAGAAAAACCAGCACGAACAGCGCAGGGAACATCCAGATCGCCGGGAACTCGAGCATCGCAAGCTACCTCTCGCCAATTGCCTTGGCGTCTTCGATTGCCCCGACGACATTGCGCACCGCCTCGGCCAGGGACTGCAGGAAAAGGATCGCCAGCCCGAGGGCGAGGAAACTGTAGGACGGCCAGACGAGAGGCCCCCATGCGCTCATCAGCTCGACCTCGTCGGTCATATAGGCCTTCCAGGCGCGGTCGATACCGGCGTCGGCAAGCACCCCGACAGCCGGCAGGATCAGGAACAGATAGGCGGCCAGATTGATCGCATGCTGGCTGCGGAAGCTGAACCGGGTGGACAGGACGTCGATGCGGACATGGGCGTTGACCTGCATGGTGTAGGCGCCGGTCAGCATGAACAGCGCGCCGTTGACCATGAACGTGATGTCGAAAGCCCACAATGTCGGTGCGTTGAACCCGTAACGGGCGATCACCTCGTACATGGTGCAGGCGATCAGCGCCAGAAACAGCGTCATCGCCGTGATGGCGACGATACGGGTCGTCTGGTCGATCCAGGCGCAGGCGCGAAGAATCATGAGGCCGACCTTCAAGACCGATCGGCCGGGCGGGACCCGCCGATCCCGCCCGGTCGCTGCGCGGCTATTCGTAGTCGTTCACCCGATGGCGCGAGTTCTTGGTCCAGATGTCCATGTAGGCGTAGTAGCTCCTGGCGAGGCGCTCCATCCACGGATTGCCCTTGGCGTTCTGCTCTTTGATCTTGGCCTCGGCCCAGTCGCGGCCGGCCTTGCGGAAGGCCTTGATCACCGAGGGGGCGAGCTCGACCATCTCGTTGCGTCCAGCGTCCCTGACCTCCTTCATGGCCATCATGTCGCGATGGGTGATGTGGGCGTGCGCACGCACGATGACCGAATCGCAGACCAGCCTGATCTTGGCCTGGTTGGTCTTGGAGATGCCGTCCCAGGTCTTTTTGGACATGATCAGCTCCTGGAGCGCCGATGGGGCGTGGATGCCGGGATAGATCACGTATTTGGCGACTTTGGCGAAGCCGAGCTGGATGTTGCCGAACGGGGTGAGATATTCGGTCCCGTCGATCGCCTTGCGCTCGAGCATGGTGAAGACTTCGGGTCCGGGCACCAGGTTCGGCGCCGCGCCGAGCGCGCGCATCACCGCCGTGTTGGCACCGGCGGTGCGGTACTTGTAGCCCTTGAAATCCGGGAGTGTCTGGACCCGCTTATGCGAGTTGGCGAACAGCTCCGAGCCCATGATGCCGCAGAACAGGCCGTGCTGGCCGCGCGAATGGCGGTATTCCTCCCAAAGCTGCTCGCCGCCGCCTTCGAGCAGCCACTGGACCTTGGCCTCCGGCCCCATACCGCCCGGAATGTCGCCGATGAACACCGCCTCGGGGTTCTGGTTCACCTCGAAGGCGCCGTAGTGGAAGGCCATGTCCGCGCGCCCGTCCATGACCGCCTTGTGACCTTCGAACCCGCTGGCCAGGGCGCCCCAGGGATACGGCTTGACCTTGATCTGGCCGTCGGTGGCGAGCGCGACCTTTTCGGAGAATTGGGCCGGGTACTGATCCCACATCACCTGGCCCTTGGGGGTGAACGCCGACAGCTTGTACGTCTTGGCCGATACCGTTCCCGCCGTCGTCGCGGCCAGGGCGACGCCGGCGGCGAGCGCGATTGCACTTCTCGACATGATGTCCTCTCTCCATGGTGTACCCGTACACGGGCGAAGTGATGCTCCAGCGCCGCCATCGTGACCGCAAAGCCGATATTGGGCAAGCGCGGGCGCGGCAGCTAGACTGGCGCGGGAACACACAGCAACGGAGGGCCGGATGAGCGCCGTCGTCCTACTCGTGACCTTGAAGATCGCCGATGGCCAGCGCGATGCCTTCATCGCGCGCGGCAAGCAACACCGTGAGCGGGTTCTGAAGAACGAGCCGGGCTGCCTGCGGTTCGACATCGTAATCCCCGAAGGAACCTCGGACGCCGTCCGGCTCTATGAGGTCTATGTCGATCAGGACGCGGTCGACCACCATATGCAGACCGACTACATGGCGGCCTATCGCGAGGACACCGCCACCATGGTCGTCGACCGCGACATCCTTAAGGCAGTATTGGCGAACGAGTGACGTCCTGCCCGGCGAGGAAGGTGCGCGAGGCCGCGACGTCTTTGATCTCGTCCTCCGGACAGGTCAGCGGGTCGCGGTCGAGCATTGCAAGATCGGCGTCCATGCCCGGGCGGATCGCACCGCGCCGGTCCTCGTCCCAGGTCAGAAGATGACCGGTCTGGGCGATCAGCCGCAGCACCTCTGCGCGTTCCAGGCCGGACTCGCCCAGCCGCGCGCCCAGGTCAGCGGAATAGCGGGTCAACGCCGACCACATCGCCCAGAACATCGACACCGGCACGTTGTCCGAGGACAGCGCTACAGGAACGCCGGCATCGATCAGCCGGCGGATCGGCGTGCCCTCGGCACCGAGTTCGGCCAGATTCAGCCGCGTGGTCGCATGGTGCATGAAGTTGGGGGTCACGGTCACGATCACCCCGAGCGCCTTGATCCGGCGGATCTGGTCGTCGCTGGCCCGGGTGAGGTGCATCATCACCCAGCGACGCTCCCGGATGGAAATCTCCCGGTCGACCGCCTCGTAGGCCTGCAGCAGCGCCTCGATGTCATAGCAGATGCAGGCCAGGCGAATGCCCAGCCGCGCGGCCAGCGTCGCGATCGCGATCAAGCGTGCGTGCGCGACCGACTGGCTGAAATGGCCGGCCCAGCCCTCGTAGGGATAGCCGGCGGCGATAATCCGTGCAACGGCGGGATCGCCGAAATCCAGGCAGATGCCGTCGGTGACCAGATTGCCCGTGCGCCTGCCCGGCGCAGCGATGCGCCCGGCCCATTGGTGGAGCAGATCCGCGATCCTGGCATCGTTCATCACCGCGCTCGGCACGCTCAGGGTCGCGGTCAGCCGCACCGACAGATCGCCTGTCTCCGCGGCCCTGCGATAGGCCTCGATCAGGGCCGGCGTCAGCCCGTGACCCTCGTACCCGGCGGTGGTACCCGCGGCGTTGTAGAGCTTCGGGCCGAGGCGGGCCGCCGCTAGACGATCTTCGAAGGTGAAGCGGGGCACGCAGTCCAATAGCGTGTATTCGAGGATCGTCGCGCGTTTGGTCTCAAGCATAACCCCGGTGGGTACGCCGGATGCATCCGTGATCCTC
>CAYFYS010000085.1:0-7428 GCA_964347365.1 uncultured Rhodospirillaceae bacterium
CACGGTCCGCGATGGGGCAGCCGGCCCATCGCGACCACGGTGCGGACATCGACCGGCCATTGCGGCCCCGCCCCGTGTCCGAGATAGGCGATGAGGCGCGCGCGGCTCGTCCGGTCGATCCGGGCGAGCCGTCGTCCGCGCAACCGTACCTCGCCGGCCGCGGGCTCCAGCAGCCCGGCCAGGGTCTTCAGGAGCGTCGTCTTGCCCGCGCCGTTGGCCCCGATCAGCCCGACGATCTCGCCCTCCTCCACTGCGAAGTCGAGCCCGTCCAGGATCGCCGCGCCACCGCGCGCGACCCGCAGCCCCCGCGCCTGGATGAGGCTCACGCCAGCCGCCCGCGCATTCTGAGCACGAGATAGAGAAAGAACGGCGCGCCCAGAAGGGCAGTGAGAACGCCGAGCTTGATCTCGCGCCCCGGCGAGATCAGCCGCACGAGTATGTCCGCGGCCAGCGTCAGCGCGGCACCGGCCAGCGCGCTCGCCGGCAGGACCGCACCCGGTCGGTGGCCCACCAGGGGGCGCACCAGATGCGGAACGACGAGGCCGACGAAGCCGATCGCGCCGGCGACCGAAGTGGCCGCACCGACCGACAGGGCGATACCGAAGACCAGCCGGCGGCGGACCGAGGCAAGATCGATCCCGAGCGTCGCGGCGGTATCCTCTCCCAGGGTCAACCCGTCGAGCGGACGGGCGAGCCCGGCGAGCAACGCCCAGCCGGCGACCATGAACGGGACCGCAAGCCATACGTCATCGAGGCTGCGATCGGCGAAGGAGCCCAGCAGCCAGAAGACGATCTCTAGGGCCGCGAACGGGTTGGGCGCGAGGTTGAGCGCAAGCGCGGTGAGCGCCGAGGCAAGGCTGGTGATCGCAACGCCGGCCAGGATGACGGTCAGCGCGCTGGCCTGCCGGCCGACCAGGCCCTGGATCAGGATCACCGCGAGGCAGGCGCCGAGCATTCCGCCGACCGGAAGCGCCAACGGAAACGTCGCAGCCAGGCCGAAATAGAACGTCAGCACCGCGCCGAGGGCGGCCGAGGCCGAGACCCCGATCAGCCCCGGCTCGGCCAGCGGGTTGCGCAGGAACCCCTGGAGTGCGGCGCCGGCCAGCCCCAGCGTGGCGCCGATCGCCAGTCCCAGGATCGCGCGCGGCAGGCGGATTTCCTGGACGATCACCGCGGCGACCCCGGTCTGACCGCCCAACAGCGCATCGCGCATCGCACCGATGCCGATCGCTGCCGGCCCGGTCAGGAGCGAGACGGCGAAGGCGATCGCCACCACCACCGCCAAGCCGGCGAGCAGGCCGCGCCGGCCGGTCATCGGCCGATCCCGCGCAGCAACGCCGACCGCAGCCCGACCAACCGCTCCAGGGCGACGGCGACGTGCGGCGTGCCGCAGAGCCACAGATTTTCGGGAATCCGGATCGCGGGACGGTCGGCAAGGGCACGCACGAGCGCCGGATGGCGCAACACCATGCCGGCAAGGGCCGGCGCCCGCCTCCCGCGTCCGAGGATCACGACATCGGGCCGCGCGGCCAACAGGGTCTCCAACGCAAGGACACCGGTCCCGGCGATGCCCAGCGCGCGGCCCAGGGTGCGGAAGCCTGCCGCCTCGACCACCGCATTGGCGAGGGTGTCCGTCCCGGAGGTGTATCCGTTTGCCCAGTAGAGCGCCGCCAGCGGTGATCGATCGCTCGGGCGTCGTCCGCCCGTCGACACCCTGGCGGCGAAACGCCGCGCCAGTGCGCGGCCCTTGGCCGGCTCCCGGGCCGCTTCGGCGACCGCGAGGACGTTGCGCTCCACCGCGCCGAAATCGGTGGCGACCGGCACTTCGAGGACGCGGTAGCCGAGCCGGCGGAGGGTCGCGTTGGTGGCCCGTGCGGTAAAGGCGGCCGCGATCACCAGGTCGGGCGCAAGCGGGATGATCTCCTCGGCCAGACCATGGTTGACCGGCAGCCCGGCCGCCTGCCGGCTCATCGCCGAGACGCTGGGATCGGTGGCCAGGTAGCTGAGCGATGCGATGCGCGCACGCTCGGCAAGCATCAGCACGAGCTGATCGGTGCACACGTTGGTCGAGACGATACGCTGCGGCTTGGACGCCACCGTCGGTGCGACCGCGAGCGCGATCGCGCCGGCCAGGGCGACCGCAACCGACCGCAGGCCGTCACTCAACCGGGCCAGAGCCTGACCCGAACGCCGGCGAAACCGGCGATGCCGGGCGAGCGGTACGAAAAGACGTCCTCGTAGCTCTCATCGAGCGCGTTCTCCAGGCGTGCGAAGAGCACGATGCCCTCGGCAGCTTCGTAGGCGCCGGCGAGGCGTACCAGGGTGTAGGAGTCCAGCGTCACGACGGTCCGCCCCCCCTCGGCGAAGGAGCGGAAATAATAGTCCTTCTGGTCGCCGTTGTGATCGATCCCCAGATCGATCACCGCGCGGTCGTTCAGGAAGCGGTGAGTCCCGTTGAGGCTTGCGAGATGGCGCGGCCGGCGGACCTCCTCGGTGCCGTCGCGGTTCTTCGCGCGCGTGTAGGTGTAGCTGCCCGTCACCGACACGTCAGGTGCGGGGTGCGCGGTCAGGCTGAACTCGACACCGCGCCGCCTGCTGTTCGCCGCACGGTTGTCGACCGAACCGCAATAGAGCGCGCCCACGCCGCAGCGGGCAAGCGGGACGGCGATCGAGACGATCTCGTCCTCCAGGTTGGCGTTGAAATAGGTGACATCGAAGACCGCACGACCGCCGCCCAGAGAAAATTCGACCCCGACGTCGTAACCTCTGGATTTTTCCGGCCGCAGAGACGGGTTGCCGACGAAATTCGCCGGATCGAAACCGAACAGGTCGTCGAAAGTCGGATCGGTTATCCCGGTGGCGTAGCTGGCGTGGATGCGGGCATCGGCTTCCGGCGCGAGGATCGCAGCCGTCGCCCGCCAGGTGGTCGCATCGCCGAAATGCCGGTTCCAGTCCCGCCGTACCGCACCGGACAGGAAAACCCTGTCGGCCAGCCCGAGGTGATACTCGCCCACGGCACTGTGCTCGACGATCGTGCGGTCCAGAGCGACGCCGTAGGCAGACTTGTCGAAGCCGGCCTCCTCGCGCTCGTAACCGGCGAGGAACGCATGCTCCACACCGGCGATCCCGGGCATCGGAAGGTCAAGCTGCGCATGGGTGCCCAACTTCAGCCGGTCGCCCTCGTACAGGTTGCGGCTTCCCGGCGCGCGGGCCTCGCGCCTGGTGTCTGTGAAGGCGATCTCGACCTTTTGCGTCAAACGGTCCTCGATCAACGCGACCGTGCCGCCCAGACGGGTGTACAGGAACCGCCCCCTGGACTCGTCATCGGTGTCCTCGATGATGCCGTCATAGTCATTGTCCCCGTCGCTTTGCACGGTGCTGCGCGTATAGCGCGCCGCGGCTTCGATCTCCACGGAATCGCGCGGCCGGACCGCGCCGACGAACGATGCCGTCAGGTTGCGATAGCCGTCCCTTTCGGTGCCGGACCGCGCGATGTCGATCCCGCTGCTGCGCAGCCCGGTCACCGACAGCGCATAGTCGCGCTGGGCGTTGCCGGCGCCGAGCCTGACATTGCCGGTCGCGGTCCCGAACGCACCGCCCTCGGCAAAGCCCTCGATTGACAACGGGCCCGCGCCGCGCCGGGTGCGGATATCGATCACGCCGGCCATCGCGTCGCTGCCGTAGAGCGCGCTCTGCGGACCTCGCAGGACGCTCACGCGTGCGATGTCGGTGGCCGGCAGGTTGGCGAAGTCGAACCCGTTGGTCGATGAGGGATCGCCGACCTCGATCCCGTCGATACGGACCTGGGTGTGGTTGGCCTCTGCGCCGCGGACACGAACCTGGGTCACCGCGCCGAGCGGACCGCTGCGGTTGACCGCCAGCCCCGGGACCCGCCGCAGGATGTCGGAAATCACCCGGGTCTGGCTGTCCTCGATCTGCCGGCGGTTGATCACCGTTGCCGCGGTGCCGATCTCCTCGGCCGGCGCGTCGATCCGGCTCGCCGAGACCACGATGCCGGGCAGGCTGTACACTGGCTCGTCGGCCGCGCGCACGATATCGGCCGCGCTCGCGGCCAGCACGACCGCTGCCAGGGCTCGAAAACCGCGCCTCATGATGCTTCCCCCGTCCTTGGTGACGCTACTTCTGCGTACGTCACCGCCGACGGGGCCTCCGTCCCACCGACACACCCCGGTCGGCGGTGGGTGACGCTGTGGCGGCAGGTCTCCTGGCTCGCGGGTCCACGCGCGCGTCCTGCCTTCCCAGTTTCCCAGTGGCATCGACCGGACGCGTGCTCGCCGCTTACAGTTGCGGGGGCAGCCAGGGCTTCGACGCGCGCCGTGGGCGGCGCCGTCCCCTGTTCCCTCTTGCCTCCCCGAAGGGAACCGTCACTGCGTGAAGCCTAGCCTGACGGCCGGGCCATCGCAATCCCCCGTCCCAGCGCAGGGCGCTCAAAACGGGATCGACAGAGCCTCGAAGACGCCCTCGCAGTTGATCAGATCGACCCGTTTCCAGGCGATCTCGAAGCCGCCGTCCGCCCCGGCGCGGAGCAGGTGGCGACAATGGCCGCCATAGGCGGTCTGTTTGTCGAGCCGGTATTCGAGCATCAGCAGGTTCGAGCGGATCAGGATCGCCCCCTCCACGTCCGCCCCGGCCTCGACATCGATATTGGAAACAAAATGGCAGGTGCGGCTGGCCGGGATCTGAGAGTGGATCTTGGGGTGGGCGAGCCGCGCCAGCCGCGTCTTCATCGTCTCGCGGTCGTCGAAAAAGATCGAAACCGCGTCATGAGGATCGGTCTGGTCCGCCACGGCGGGCACCCAGTAATAGCCGTCCTCGGCGAACAGCCCCATCCATTCCTCGAAGCGACGCTCGTCCAGGAGGCGCGCCTCGTGGATCAGGAACCTCTCGATCCGCGTGTGCAGGTCGGCGGCGGTCACCTCAGCCCGCGCCACACATATAGTCGAGCCAGGCGTGATGCTGATGGCGCGCGCACGTCTCCGTCGTGCCGCGCCCTTCATAGCTGCCCTGGCTGTCGGTTGCCTCCTCGCCGAGACCGCGGGCGAACACCACCCAGTCCGCGCCCTGGGTGGCAAGCCCGTTCTGGCAGCGGGTCCACACTTCCATGTCGTCGGACATCACCATGCCGGCCGGCGAATGGCTGTTGTTGTTGCTGCGCAGCACCGCGCCCCACATCTCTTCAGGCGCACCCTTGAGCTTGAGCGGGATGATCGTGTTCTCGGTGCAATCGACCGAGATCGGATTCATCACCCTGATGTGCTGGGTGAGGTACTGGAGGGAGAACTGCGGATAGAAGATGCTGTTGTGCCGTGCCGGATCGATCACCTCGCGGGCGCGTTTCCTGCCGCGCCCGGCCTCCAGGGCCGCAGCGTAGCGTTCGAAGACCGGGCCGCTATTGGCTCTGTCCACGGGGAAGGCGCCCGACCAGGTGTGGCCGTAGCGGCAGCCGCCGACCGGCAGGTCCTCCCACGCCTCGTTGAGCCCCGAGCCCGACGACAGCAGCGCGACCGAGCCGGCCTCGTCCTGCGCCGCACCCTGGCGCCGGAACTGGGTGCCGTCCTCGGCGGTGGTCGAGGCGTGGGTGAACATCGGATGGTAGAGATCGTTCTGGTTCTCGATCTGGATCTTCCAGTTGGCCGGGAAACGGTAGCGGAAGACGCCGGCGCGCGCCTCGACCTCGCCGTTGGGCGCCCGGTCGACCATGTCGTCGATATGCGCACACATCGGCCCGAGAAACTCCTCCAGCGTCGGCCCCTCGGCGCTCAGGCAGCCGAACACGAAGCCGCGATAGACCGCCATGCGCGGCACGCGCGCCAGATCGAGCCGGCCGCCGTCCAAGAATCCCCTGGCATAGCGCCCGGGGTAGGGCGCGCCGACATGGCGGCCGTCGATCCGGAACACCCAGCCGTGATAGGGGCACTCAAGGCGGCGGGCATTGCCCTTGGTCGCGGTGCAGACCTGCGCGCCACGATGGGTGCAGCGGTTGAACAGAAGATGGATCTCGCCGTCCTCGCCGCGGCTCATGATGACCGGCTGGCGTGAGATCCGGGTGGTGATGAAATCACCCGGCGAAGGGATCTGGCTCGCATGGCCGACGAACAACCATGCCCGCGCGAAGATGCGGGCCATCTCCAGCTCAAAGACCGCCGGGCTGACATAGAAATCGCGATGCACCCGGTCGGAGCGGACCAGGGCACGCAGCGCTCCGGTATCCAGATCGGCCATGGCTCTCTCCGAGGACGCACCTCCGGGCAGCGTTGAAACCCTACAAGGCCTAGCCACGCCGTCAAGCGGCCAAACCGGCCCCGTCATCGACGCCTAGAGAACGATCCACAGCGCGAAGGGGATGAATCCGAAGGCGAGCAGGGTCGACATAAGCACCATGCCGGCGACCGCTTCGGGCGAGCGGCCGTAGCGCTGGGCGAAGATGTAGTTGTGGATCGCCACCGGCATGGAGCACTGCAGCACCAGGACGCCGCGGGCGGTCCCGGTCATACCGAACAACTCGGCCAGGGCGAGCCCGACGCACAGCCCGATCGCCAGTTCCAGCGCCGACAGCGCCAGCGCCCGGCGGTATCCGGACACCTTCAGCTTGGAGATCGCAACGCCCAGCGAGATCAGCATCAACGGGATCGCCATGCCCGCGACAATCTCAACGGCGTTGGACAGCCAGACCGGCGGCTCGAGCCCGGTGGCCATGAACAGCACCGAGACGAGAATGACATAGGCCAGCGGGTTGCGCAGCAGCGCCTCGCCCGCGGTCGCCCCGGCATAGATCCCGCGCCCCAGCGTGAGACCGCAGAGCGAAGCGATGACGAAAGCGCAGATGCCCAGGCTCAGCCCGGCCTCGCCGAAGGCGAACAGGCAGATCGGCAGCCCCAGATTGCCGGAGTTGCGGAACGTCAACACCGGCACGAAGGCCCGCATGTCCAGGCCGAGAAGCCTCGTCAACCCGGTCGCGATCACAAGGAAGCAGGCGAGCGCGAGCGTGTAGGCGCCCGCCATGCCGGCGAAGGCGTCCAGGGACACATCGAGCCGGGTGAGCGTGGAGAAGATCAGGCAGGGCACACCGAGATTGATTGCAAGGCCTGTCATCGTCTCGGCGTCGAACGGCCGGTCCAGGCGACCCCAGACATAGCCGGCCCCGACGCAGACGAACAGCGGCGCAACGACGGAAAAAATCTCGGCAATCACGGGGCGCGCGGGCTTCTCGAACGGGCTGTCGCCTGGCCGGGCAGTCTAACCGCGCGCCGCAGCCGGGGTAAGGCGGCCGGCGCCGGCGCACCCCGGTCCAGGCTTTTCTCGACCGGGTCCGTTGTGGCAGGAAGGAAGCGGTCTCGAATTGCCACCGAGGATCGGCACGGCGCGGCGGGGGGCGGCCATGGTCAAGCTCGACAGGATCTACACCCC
>CAYFYS010000086.1:0-7345 GCA_964347365.1 uncultured Rhodospirillaceae bacterium
CGAGGCGATGGTCCAGGCCGTGGTGGATCTCGGGCACGCGGCCGGGCGGATCGGCATCGTCGGGCTTTCGGGCGTGCTGCGTTTTCCCGACGGGACGATGATGGCCGGCGAGCTCGCCGCGCTCAGGGCCGGCCTGCCCGATGCCACGATCACCGACGCAACGGCGCTGCTGCACGACATCCGGCAGATCAAGAGCGCCGAGGAAATCGCGCTGATCGAGCGCGCGCAGGTCTGTGCGGATGCGATCAGCGCGGCGGTCTTTGCGACCGCCCGGCCGGGCGTCGACGAGCACGCGCTCTATGCGGAGATGATGGCCGCCCACATCCGCGCTGGCGGCGAAGTGCCGGCGATGCTGCTGATCGGTATCGGCAAGGCTCCCAACCAGACCTTCCTGCTGCCCACCGGGCGCGTCCTTGCGACCGGCGACATCCTGATCTGCGAATCCGAGATCAAATACGCCGGCTACATGGCGCAAAGCCTGGAGGCGGTCTCGCTCGGCGCACCGGGCGCCGACTACGAACGTCTTTTCGAAGCCTCCGCCTCGTGCTTCGAGGCGTTGATGGCCGCGATCCGCCCCGGCGTGGCCTACGCCGATCTGATCGCGCTATGGACCGCCCACATGGACAGGGCGGGTCTCAAGGCCGCGCCGACCATGGGCCACGGCCTTGGACTCGGTCAGGACGGCCCGACCACCCGGCCGGGCGGCGATGCGCAGGGTCGCATCGTCCGGGAAGGGCACTGCTTCGTCCTGAAGCCCTGGGCGACCTCGGCGGATGGTGCGCGCGCGCTCCGCACCGGCAATACCATCGTCGTCGAACCCTCGGGGCCGCGCCGGCTGGGACGGCTGGAAATGGCGTTCCGACGGCTTGGCTGACGCGATCGGGACGCGCTACAGGCGGTCTTCCAGCCAGTCCAGCATCATCGGCATGTTGTGGGCCCAGGCATCGTGACTGCAATGGGCGATGCCGCCGGTCCGGGGATCGTCGTAAATCACAAGCTCCTTGTCGGCGGCGCCGATCTCTTCGAACAGACGTCTGGCGCCTTCCACCGCCATCAGCCGGTCCGGCGCGGCGTGGCTGATCAGCGTCGGGCAGGTGATGTTGCCCGCGATACCCGCCATGGTGAAGTCCTGAAGTTGCCGGCGGGCTTCGGCGTCCTCCGCGCCGCCCAGCAGGCGGCGCAGGGTCGGGCGCAACCCCTCGTAATGCTCGTAGATGTCGGTCAGCAGGCTGTAGCAGCCGGCCCAGCAGACCAGCGCCCTGATTCTCCTGTCGAAGGCGGCAACGCGCGGGGCGTAGTAGCCGGCCATGCTGATCCCCATCAAGGCGATGCGCTGCGCATCGACCTCCGGCCGCGCGACCAGATAGTCGATTGCGGCCATGCCCGGCACCTCATAGTCCGGCCGCGTCGGAATGCCCTTCAGATACATCGACGATCCGCGGCCGGGCGTATCGACCAGGAGCATCGCCCAGCCGCGCTCGCACAACTGCCGCCCACTGAAATAGATTTCCTCGGCATAGGCGTCCGCACCGCCGAGGAACAGGACCGCCGGCCAGCGTCCCGGCGCGGGATCGACGGGGTGACAGAAATAGCCGTCATAGACCTCATCGCCGCAACGCACCGCGACGACCTCGATCGGCGGGCCGTGGAGCGCCGCAGCTTCGCGGAAGCACGCCTGCGCCCTGGTGAAGCGCTCCGCCCGGTCGGCGTCGCGATCGCTGTGGAGGAAGACGTCGGCCATGCGCCAGTACTGGTTGGCCTGGAAGAAGAACTTCCGCGCGGTGATCCTGCGCCCGGCGGCCAGCGCATCGCGGGCCTTGTCCTCGATGCGCCGGGCCAAGGCGATCCACGCTCGCTCCCAGCTCTCGTGATCGCCCTCGGTGATCTCCCGGCAGGTTCGCGCGATGTCGAACACATCGCCGCCGCCTTGCTGGGCTTCGGCCACCAGACGGAGGGTCTGGGAGCCGAAAGCATGGCTCGGGAACAGGAAATCGAACACGGCGGGCCTCTCTGGTGCACTCTGCCTGCGATTCTAGCCGCACGGCCCGATCGGTGCGACCCGCGCGCACCGCCTTGCGCATGGCCGTTCGAAATGGCACCGTAACAAGGTGGCACACCGGTCCGGCCGGTCGTATCGACCCTCGAGGAAGAAGCGATGTTCCTGAAGGAGTGCTGGTACGTCGCCGCATGGAGCTCGGAGATCGGCGAGCGGCCCCTCGCCCGCACCCTGCTCGACGAGCCGGTTGTGCTCTACCGCACTGCCGATGGCGCGCCGGCGGCACTGGCCGACCGTTGCTGCCATCGCGCACTGCCGCTGTCGATGGGCGCGGTGGTGGGCGAGAGGCTGCGATGCGGCTATCACGGTCTGGAGTTCACGGCCGACGGGCGATGCGTCGCGGTGCCCGGTCAGGGACGGATCCCGCCGGGCGCGGTCGTGCGATCCTACCCGCTGGTCGAGCGCGCCGGATTGGTCTGGATCTGGATGGGCGATCCGAGCCACGCCGATGCGCGCTTGCTGCCGGACTGGTGGTGGATGGATCATCCCGAGTGGAAGACGGTGCCCGGCAACGAAGCAACCCCCCTTCACACGCGCTGCAACTACCAGATGATCATCGAGAACCTGCTCGATCTGTCACATCTGAGCTTCGTGCACGCCGATACGATCGGCAATGACGAGATCATCCGCTTTCCGTGCCGTACCGAACGGCTGGCCGACGGGGTCCGCATGACCCGGTTGATGCCCGCGGTCGCGCCGGCGGCGTTCTACCAGGCGGCGGGCGGCTTCACCGGACCGGTCGATCGCTGGCAGATCGTGGATGCACGCCTGCCGGTCTATGTCGATGTCGATGTCGGCTGCGCCGAGGTCGGGCGCGGGGCGCTTGAGGGCAACCGCAACCAGGGGATCGCCTTCCACGTGCCCAACTGCCCGACACCTGAAACCGCGACGACGACCCATCACTTCTACGCCCATTCACGCCTGTTTCAGATCGACAGCGCGGCGATGGACGCGGTCTACCGCAACGATTTCCGGCGAGTCTTTCACCAGGATCTGGTGATCATGGAGGCGCAGCAGCGCATGGTCGATCAGATGCCCGATGCCTCGGTGATCGACATCAACGTCGATGCACCGGCGCTGCGGATGCGGGCGCTGCTGAGGGAAAGGATCGCCGCCGGCCCGGTGGCGGAGGACGCCCGTGCGCACGTTGCATGAAATCGCGGAGGATCTCGCCACCGGTCGGACGACCTCTGTTGCGCTGACCAGCGATGCGCTGGCCCGCATCGAGGATCCGGCGGGCGAGGGCGGGCGGGTCTTCATCCGGCTTTTCCGGGACGAGGCTCTCGCCGAGGCGGCGGCAAGTGATGCGCTCCGCGCCCGCGGCATCGTCGCCTCGCCACTGGCCGGTGTCCCGGTCACGGTCAAGGACCTGTGCGACGTCAGGGGCCATACCACGCTCGCCGGCTCCACGGTGCTGAAGGGCCGGCCGCCGGCGGCCAAGGATGCGTCGGTGCTCGCCCGGTTGCGGGCGGCCGGCGCGGTGGTGATGGGTACCACCAACATGGTCGAGTTCGCACTCGGCGCCGTCGGCCTGAACCCGCACTACGGCACGCCGCGCAACCCGTGGGACCGCGCGACCGGCCGCGTGCCGGGCGGTTCGTCCTCCGGCGCGGCGGTCTCGGTGACCGACGACATGGCGGCCGTCGCGCTGGGCACCGATACCGCCGGCTCGATCCGCATGCCGGCTGGATTCTGCGGGCTGGTGGGCTTCAAGCCGACCAGCCGACGGGTGCCGACCGAAGGTCTGGTGCCGCTGTCCAGGACGCTGGATTCGGCCGGCCCGCTGGCGCGGTCGGTGGCCTGCTGCGCGCTGGTCGATGCGATCCTGGCCGGCGAGGCGCCGGCGCGACTGCACGCCATGCCGGTTTCGCGCGCGGTCATCGCGGTGCCGCGCAACCTCGTCCTTGACGATCTCGACGCGGCAGTCTCGGCCGCCTTCCAGGCAGCGCTGTCCAGGCTCTCGGCGGCCGGCGCCAGGATCGTGGAGATCGAAATGCCGGAACTCGACGAGATCGCCGGCATCAACAGTCTCGGGCCTTTCTCGATCGCCGAGGGCTACGCCTGGCATCGCGGGCTGCTGGAGACCGGCGCCGGGAAATACGACCCCATCGTCGCCGAACGGCTGTTGGCCGGTGCCGAAATCACCGCCGCCGCTTATATCGCCCTCGTCGAAGGCCGCAATGCGCTGATCGCGCGCGCCGCGCGGACGAGTGCCGATTTCGATGCCCTCGCAATGCCGACCCTGGCCATCCTCGCGCCGCCGATCGCGGACTTCACCGGCGACCGGGCGCATTGGCTTGCCGCCAACGCTCTGATCCTGCGCAATACCTATGTGGCAAACTTCCTCGACCGGCCGGCGATCACCGTGCCGTGTCACCCGCCGGGCTCAGGCCCGGTCGGGCTGATGCTGGTGGGCGCGACGATGGGCGATGCGGCCCTGCTGCGCCTTGCCGCCGGCGTCGAATCAGCCCTCGCCTAGATAGCCCGGGTTGTTCTCCAGGAGCTTGGCACGGGTCGCTTCGACCAGGATGCGATAGGCCGGCACGCGTTCGGCATCGAAGCGGCCTTCGCGGATCGCAGCGGCGAAGGCCCGGTTGAGGTCTTCGAGCGTGCCGCCGCTGGCCAGCAGGGCCGACAGGGCGCGCGCCTCCCGGTCCTGCGCCGAGCCGCCGGCTTCGATCTCGCGGCCGGCGATCGCTATCGCCGCACCGATCAGGTGTGCGGTGTAGCGCCGGTCTTTCGGCAGGGAGGGCAGAAGCCGGTCCATCAACGTCTGGCGGGCGGTCTCCAGCAGATCGGCGGCGGTGGGCCGGTCGCGCATCGCTCACGCTTTCTCGGTCATGGCCAGGATCTCGTGCTCGAGCTCGGCCACCTTGCGGCCGATCAGGGCGAGCTCCAGGTCGGGCTCCCGCCCCGACAGGTGGCGGCCGGCCTGCTGGATCGCGATCACCGCCCAGCGGACATGGGCCATGACCTCCCAATAGGCGATGGCCTCGGGATCGATCGCTCGCCGCGAGGCGTTCTGGTAGGCCCGGTAGAACGGCGCGCGCGGGGCAATGCCGCCGGCTTCCAGATGGTTGGCGCCGAACCGCCAGCACCTGGCACAGAACCAGGCGAGGTCCTCCATAGGGTCGGACCAGCCGGCGAATTCCCAATCGAGGATGCCGGTCAGCCGGCCGTCCTGGATCATGTAATTGCCAGTACGGAAATCGTGATGGGCGAGCACGATCTCCCCGCCGGGCGGTGCTCGACGGTCGAGCCAGCGCAACCCCCATTCGACCGCCGCGTGGGGCTGCGGCTCGGCGTCGAGCCAGCTGCGGTAGGTCTCGATTCCGGCAATCGCCGGCGCGGCCGGCGGATCGCCGAGAAAGGCGAGGTCGCCGCGCGGCGGGACGATGGAATGGATGCGCGCAAGCTCCGCCCCGAGCGCCGCCGCCAGCGCCTCGTTCGGTCCGTGCCCGACCACCAGGTTGCCGAGGGCGACGCCGGCCAAGCGACGCATGATGAAGAACGGCCGGCCGATCGCAGCTGCGTCCTCGCACAGCCACAAGGGCTCGGGCACGCAAACCCCCGCCGCGCGCGCGGCTTTCAGGAAGGCGAAATGCTGGGGTATCGGCCGACTCGGCGGGACCGGACAACGCGCCTCCGTACGCAGGACGAGCGCGTGGTTGCCGTGATACGCACCGCCCCGGATCGCCACGTCAAGTGCCCGGTTCTCCTGGATCGCACCGCCGGCAAGGACCGCGTCGCGTTCGACGACGACCGAATCCGCGCCCGCCGCCTGGGCAATGAACCCGGCCAGCCCGCTCAATCCCAGCTCCAGAAATCGATGCCTTCGGCCAGCAGCGCGCGCGACATGACCATCTTGTGGACCTCCGATGCGCCGTCGATGATCCGGCCCTGGCGGGCATAGCGGTACATCCACTCCAGCTTGGTATCCTTGGAATAGCCGCGCGCGCCCAGAAGCTGGACCGCGGTGTCGATCGCCTTGTGCAGCGCCTCGGAGGCGACGATCTTCGCCATGGAGACCTCCTTGCGGGCGAAGGCGCCGGTGTCGAGCTTGGCCGCGGCCCGCATGGTCATCAGCCGACCGATCTCGACCTGCATCGCCGCCTCGCCCAACATCCACTGGACGCCCTCGTGTTCGGCAAGCCTGGCGCCGAAGCTGTCACGCGTGGCCACGTAGTCGAAGCATTCCTCCAGCGCGCGCTTGGCCATTCCGGTCCAGCGCATGCAGTGCGTCAGCCGTGCGGTGCCCAGCCGGATCTGGGTGAACTTGAGCCCGTCGCCGACCTCCATCAATCGGTTCTCGTCGGCGATCTCCAGGCCATCGAAGCGCAGCTCGCAATGTCCGCCATGTTCCTCCGGACCCATGATGGGGATGCGCCGGACGATCTCCCAGCCCGGCTGGCCGGCATCGAAGGCGAACGCCGTCAACCCCCGGCGTCGATCATCCGAAGTCCGGGCGATCAGGAGGAAATGCCGCGCGCCCTCGGCTCCGGTGATGAACCATTTGTGGCCCTCAATCACCCAGCGGTCACCGCGGCGCACGGCCGTGGTGCGCATCGCCGAAGGATCGGAGCCCGCGCCCGGCATCGGCTCGGTCATCACAAAGGACGAGCGCACCGCGCCATCGACGATCGGCTGCAGCCAGCGCGCCTTCTGGTCCTCGGTGGCGACCTTCTCCAGGACGATCATGTTGCCGTCGTCCGGCGCTGCGCAGTTGAAGCAGACGGGGCCGTAGATCGACCGGTTCATCTCCTCGTAGCATGCGGCCATGCCGATGGCGGGCAATCCCTGGCCGCCGCGCGACCTGGGCATCTGGGGCGCCCACAGCCCGGCCGCTTTGACCTTGGCGCGGACGGCCTCCAGAACGTCTTCGCGGATGTTCTCGTGCCGGTCCGCATTGGCGGGGTCAGCCTCCAGCGGCAGGATGTGTTCGGTAACAAAGGTACGCACGCGAATCCTGTAGTCCTCGATCTCGGGCGGCAGCGCGAAGTCCATGGGGCGAATCGATGCCTCCTGATCAGTCGATGAGGAAATCCCGCAACGCATCGAGGGTCTCGTTGGGACGCTCGGCGAGCATCATGTGGCCGCAGTCGGGAAGGACCACGGTGCGCGCGCCCGCGATTGTCCGCGCCAGCGCGCGGCCACCGGCCAGCGGGGTCATCATGTCGCGCTCGCCGAGGATCAACAGGCTCGGCGCCCGCACCCCGGCAGCCAGCGCCGCGCCGTCCCCGAAGGCCGCGCAGGCCGTCAGGTCGGCCGCCAGCACGCCCTTGGCCGCAC
>CAYFYS010000087.1:0-7332 GCA_964347365.1 uncultured Rhodospirillaceae bacterium
ACGAAGCCGCGGTGGGCGACCAGCCGGGCATAGCGGATAACCCGCTCACCGACCTGTCTGTCGAACGCGACAGCGTTTGGCATTGCTGCGTCCCTCCTGCTCGTTTCCGGCGCGCATCTTGAGGCACCAGCATAGGCCGGCGGGCTTCCGGAGAGAACATCAGTCGGGATCGCGCAGGCCGTACACACGAATCTCAACCGGCCGGCCTGCCCTCGCTGCGCGGGGCGACATCGCTGATCGGGCTGTACAGCACCAGCCCGGTCGTCAGGCACAGGGCGAGGAAGCCGAAGGCGGCGCGGTAGGCGATCTCCGGAGCCTGGCCGGGCGCGGGGCTGAAGGCATCGATGATCACGCCGCACAGCGACTGGACGACGAAGACGCCCAGCATGACCGCGAGGTTCTGGGCGGTAAGCCCGCGCCCCATCAGCCGGTCGGGAAGGACGGCACGCGCGTGCGCATGGATCAGCATGAAATATGAGCCCGAGACCGTGAACAGGGCCAGCAGCGCGAAGGCGGCCCACGGGCCTGGGGCCGGCACCAGTGCAAGCACGGCCAGGGCCCCGATCGAGACGCCGCCGCCACCGATGATCGCGGTGCGGCGCGAGTTCAACCAGCGCTCGACCTGGGCGAACAGCATCACCGCGGCCAACATCGCGATGTTCAGAGCAAGCAGCACGTTGCCGCGTGCAAGGACGCTCATCCCGTGCACGTCGTTGAGATAGGGCCCCGCCCACAGTCCGACGACCGAAAGGACGCCGGCGTAGCAGACGAACTGAATCGCGCAGATCCGCCAGATCTCTCGGTTGCCGAACACCTCGCGCAACCCGGCGAGCACGTTGCCCCACGATGCGGTGACGGCCGGCACGGTTTCGCCGCCCGGCGCATCGCGGATCACTACCAACAGCGCGATGGCGGACACGACCGTCACGGCGGCCATGACCAGGAACGCGCCGCGCCACCCGATCGCCTCGGACACCGCAGCCAGCGGCGTGGAAGCGAGCAGCGAGCCGAGCCCGCCCAGCGTGTAGAGCAGCGAGATCTGCCGCGCATAGCGCTCCTTCGGAAACCAGCGGGCGATCACCACCATCGCCCCCATCAACCCGAGCGCGCAGCCGATGCCGATGAGGGCACGGCCTGCGATCAGCGCCAGGCCGCTGCCGGCGCTGGCGAACAGGACCGCGCCCGCGCCCGCCAACAGGAACAGGCCCGACATCGTGCGTCGTGCACCGTAGCGGTCGAGCAGCGCGCCGGCCGGGATCTGCATCGCGGCGAAGGCAAGGAAGTACACGCCAGTAACCACCCCCATCGTCGCGGTGCCGATGCCCAGGCTCGCCATCAGTTCCGGAGCGATGACCGCATTCGAGACCCGAAAGAATTGGCTTGCGATGAAGGCCGCGCACAGAACGGCGTAGATCGCCCAGGCCTGCCGCCCCATCGCTTTCACTGGCGCGCGCGCACCGTCCGGCGCGCCATCCAGACGGCCGTGGCCGCATCTCCGATGATGCCCGGCAGACGCCCGCCGCCCGCCCGCCGGACGGTGCGGGACAAGACGCGGCGGCCGATGCCCGTTCCAACCGTGTCGCCAACCGGCTGGAGCGGCCTTTGCACCTCGACGCGGGCCCCTTTACATTCCCCGCCACTGTCCATGGGAGGTGTCATGAACGACAAGGCTCCGGCCGGCGCGGCGAGGTCAGATATCGAAATCGCCCGCGCGGCCCGTCTGCGCGACATCACCGAGATCTCCGGCGCGCTGGGCATCCCCGAGGAGGCGGTCTACCGCTTCGGTCCGCACAAGGCGAAGATCGCGCTGGACTACATCGACACCCTGGCCGGGCGACCCGACGGCAAGTTGATCCTGACCACCGGCATGACGCCCACCCCGGCCGGCGAAGGCAAGACCACCACGACGGTGGGGCTGGGCGATGCGCTTAACCATGTCGGCAGAAAGGCCGCGATCTGCCTGCGCGAGCCGAGCCTCGGGCCGTGCTTCGGAGTCAAGGGGGGTGCTGCCGGCGGCGGCTACGCCCAGGTCGTGCCGATGGAGGACATCAACCTCCACTTCACCGGCGACTTCCACGCCATCGGTTCGGCTCACAACCTGCTCGCGGCGCTGCTCGACAACCACATCTACTGGGGCAATGCGCTGAACATCGACGCCCGGCGGATCTTCTGGCGCCGGGTCGTGGACCTCAACGACCGGGCGCTGCGCATGATCGTGGGTTCGCTCGGCGGTGTGGCCAACGGCTTCCCGCGCGAGGACGGTTTCGATATCACCGTCGCCTCGGAGGTCATGGCGGTGTTCTGCTTGGCGGAGAATCTCGCCGATCTCAAGGACCGGCTGGGCGCGATCATCGTCGCCGAGACCAGGGACCGCGCCCCGGTCTTCGCCCGCGACCTGATGGCGCCGGGGCCGATGGCTGCCTTGCTCAAGGACTCGATTCTGCCCAACCTGGTCCAGACCCTGGAGAAGACGCCGGCCTTCGTCCACGGCGGACCGTTCGCCAATATCGCGCACGGCTGCAACTCGGTCACCGCCACCCGGACCGCGCTCAAGCTCGCCGATTACGTGGTCACCGAAGCCGGCTTCGGCGCCGATTTGGGCGGCGAGAAGTTCATCGACATCAAGTGCCGCAAGGCCGGGCTGGTGCCCGACGTTGCCGTCCTGGTCGGCACGATCCGCGCGATCAAGATGCATGGCGGCGTCGCGCGCTTGGACCTCGGCGCGGAGAACGTCGCTGCGGTCGCGCGTGGCGTGACCAATCTGATGCGCCATGTTGCGATCCTGCAGGGCTTCGGCGTGCCGGTAGTGGTGGCGCTCAACCGGTTCGTTGCCGACACCGATGCCGAGATCGCGGTGGTCGCCGAAGCCTGTGTTGCGCGCGGCGTGGACGCGGTGGAATGCAACCACTGGAGCCTCGGCGGGCCGGGCGCGGTCGCCCTGGCCGAGAAGGTCGTCGCCGCGGCCGAGACGCCCAAGGACGGGTTCCGCTTCCTCTACCCCGATGACATGACGCTGTGGGACAAGATCGAGACCATCGCGCGCAAGGTCTACGGCGCCGGCCTCGTTTCCGCCCCCGAACGCGTCAAACGCCAGATCCAGGCCTATCAGGACGGCGGCTACGGCACTCTGCCGGTGTGCATGGCCAAGACGCCGCGCAGCCTGTCGGGCGACCCGACGCTCCTCGGCGCTCCGGAAAACCACGAACTCGCCGTGCGCGAGGTCAGGCTCGCCAACGGGGCGGGGTTCCTGATAGCGATCTGCGGCGACATCATGACCATGCCGGGCCTGCCGCGGGTGCCGGCGGCGAACGCGATCACAGTCAATGAACGCGGCGAGATCGAGGGGCTGTTCTGAACCACGAATAATCGGTTCGGACTCCCCTTTCGCCCGAAGCGCCGCGTGGTCTACAGCCCGTAAAGCGCGCGCGCGTTGTCGTCGAGGATCTTGTCGACCACGCGTGCCGGCACCCGACCGTCGGCCTTGAGCTTGCGCAGCGCCTCGATCTCGGTTGCGGTATCGGCGTGGCCGTAATCGGTGCCGATAACCAGATGGTCCTCGCCCGAATAGCCCAGGACATAGGGCAGATCGTCTGTCACCTGGCAGGCGACATAGATGTTGTTGCGCGCAAGCACCCCCTCGCCCAGAACGACGCCCCGGCGCTTCATGCGCAGCGCCAGGTCGTTGAGCACATAGGGGATCCACTGGCTGGACACCTCGATGAAACCCCAGCGGAGACCGGGGAAACGGGCCGGGATGTCGTGGAAGACCAGCACGTGGAAGGCGCCGATGGTCGCGAGCTTGAACTTGTTGAACCCCGGGTCGTGCAGGAAGAGTTCGTGCATGGTCGGGCTGTTGGTCGCCGAATGGACGCAGATCGCAAGGTCAAGCCGCATGGCGGCCTCGTAGAGCGGAAAGAAATAGGGGTCCGAGAGCTGGCGATCGCATTCGAGCCCGCGCAGGAAGACGCCGACCGCGCCGTGGTCCCTGGCGAAGGCGAGTTCGTCCGCCGCCTTGTCCAGCGACAGCACCGGCGGGGCGGCCACCCATCTCAGCCGGTCCGGCGCCTGCGTCCAGATACCGGCGAGCCAGCGGTTATAACCGCGGCACAGGGCAAGTTCGAGCGCAGCGTTGACGGTGATCGGCCGCAGGAACAGCGTCGGGTAGAGCACCTGGATATCGACGCCGAGCGCGTTCATGTGCGCAAGGCGGGCGGGAACGTCGCGCATCTCGCGCGCATCCACCTCGGTGTCGCGCCCGGTGTTGTCCTCCTTGGGCAGCAGCCGGCCGTCGACGACCCAGAACTCCCCGGGTGCGGCGCCGGACAGGCCGCGCTCGACACCGCCCGCCGTCCGGTTGACGACCATCGGCGTGAAATGCTGCTCGGACTCGGAGATGCAACGCCACGTCTCGGGCGTCTCCAGCACGTGGGCATCAGCATCGATCGTCGGCATCGGTGTCTCCCGGGATCCCCTGGACGGGAAGCGCGCATTCTGGCGCGTCCGCACCGGCCGTGGCAATGTCGGGCCGACCTTGTCCGGACCCGGACGACGGGCACTATCGGCGGACCCGTCCCGCCGCAGCGCCAGGCGAGCCCATGAAACCGAGCGCCTACGCCCCCTACCCTTACGAATCGATCACCGCGCGCAGGCCCCTCGCCTGGCCCGACGGGGCACGAGTGGCGTTCTGGGTGATCCCCAATATCGAGATCTTCGGGCTGGACCAACGGATGCCCGAGGGCCCCGGCTCGATCCCCGACGTCGCCGCCTGGGGGCGGCGCGATTACGGCAACCGGGTTGGTATCTTCCGCGTGTTGGAAGTCATGGCCCGACACAGGGTGCGCGGGACCGCGGCGCTCAACGCCGATGTGTGCGACTTCCACCCGCGGATCGTCGAGGAGTGCCTGGCCGCGGATTGGGAGATCATCGGCCATTGCCTGTCCAACACGCAGCGGCTCAACGAGGCGGGCTCGGAGGACGCTGCCGGGCGAATCATCGCCGCCACCCTGGCACGGATCGAGCGGGCCACGGGCGTGCGGCCCCGCGGCTGGCTGGGCGCCGGGCGGCAGGAGACCTGGGGTACGCTCGAACGCCTGGTCGCGGAGGGCTGCACCTATGTCGCGGACTGGGACAGCGACGACCAGCCGGTGCTGATGGATATCGATGCCGCGCCGCTGGTCTCGCTGCCCTACGGCGCGGGGGTGAGCGATAAGCAGGCCATCGAGGGCATGCACTTTACCGCCGATGCGTTCGAGACCATGGCGCGGCGGGCCTTCGACGTGCTCTACGAGGAAGGCGCGCGCATTGCTCGGGTGGCGGCAATCTCTCTGCACCCCTATATCGTCGGCGTGCCGCATCGCATCGGCGCGCTCGACCGGATCCTTGCGCATGTCTGCGGCCACGACCGGGTGTGGCTGGCCACCGGCGGGGAAATCGCCCGCCACTTCCTCGACCAGCGTGGGCGCCGCGCCGGAACTTAGGCCCTGGCGTCAGCCTAGCATCAGGCGGTAGAAGTCGATCGCGTTGTCGCGCAGCAGCTTGCGCCGGCCGGCCGGATCAATGGGAGCGGCGGCATGAAAGGCCGCCACCGCACCGCTCTGGCTGTCGAAATGCGGGTAGTCGGTCGCGAATACGATCGTGTCCGCACCGAGCCCCGCGACCGCAAGCGGGATGGTCTCATCGCCCGGATCACAGCTCACCACGCACTGGCGGTCGAAATACTCCCGCGCGCTCAGCGTGAGCGCGCCGTAATAAGGCCGCAGCTTGCGGTTAGCCAGATGCTCGTCCAGCCGCGACAGCCAATAGGGTACCCAACTGCACCCCGCCTCCATGAACCCGACCCGCAGCAGCGGGAAACGTTCCAGCACCCCGCCGCAGATCAACGCCATCATGGCCATCATCTGCTCGAAGGGGTGGCTGATGATGTGGTTGTAGGCGTAGCTCGCCGGATCCATCATCCCGCCGTAACGTTCGCCGCCGGCGGTGTCAGGACAGCCCGTGGATTCGTGCACGACCAGAGCGGTGCCGAGCGCGGACACGGCCTCGAACAGCGGCGCGTGGCCGGGATCGTCAAGCCGTCTGCCCTCGGTCGGGTTGGGCCGCACGCAGACCGCGACCGCGCCCTTTTGGCGAACGCCGCGCTCGGCGAGCGCCACCGCGCGCGCGATATCGTGGAGCGGAACCGGGGCGGCATAGAACAGCCGCCTCGGGTCGCGAGCGACGTATTCCGCCATCCAGTCCTGGTAGGCCTCGGCGATTGCAAAGGCGAAGCCCCTGTCGAGATAGCCCGAGACCAGGGCCGCGGAGGGGAAGAGGACCGCCGCCTCGATCCCCTCCTTGTCGAGTACCTTCAGCCGGTCGGCGACGGCCATCGGTTTACGCACCGAGACCTCGCGCGGAAACGGCGGGTGTTCAATGCCATCGACGACGAAGCGTCGGTTGCCCTCGGCATTCAGCGCCCAGCCCTTCGTCCGCGCCCGCATCTCCGGCGCGAGATGTTCGCAGAACATCAGGTCGTGCTCGTGGACATGCCCGTCCGCATCGATCGCCAACCCGACGTCGGGAATCTCCGTCATGGGCGCATCCGTGCCATGGTCAACGCAAAAACGCTACGCCGTGCTTGCGGGGGACACAAGCCCGGCGCGGCCGCTGCGGCCCGGACTGCGGGGGCGGTATCTTGAAGGCGTGCGATCCGGCGCACATATCGGAAATCAGACACACGCCGAACGCGGTCCACCTGGTACGGAGCCGAGCGGGTCACGGGCCGCGCGGATAGCCAGGGAGATTGGACAGATGGTGGAAAGATCGGAGCTTGCGCCGGGCGGGTGGGACTGGTTCGGGAACATCCGGGAGCCGATGCGCAGGGTCGGTGGGCGCGTGGCGGAGTTCTTCGCCCCGCGTTCGGAAGCCGCAACCACCGAAGACGCCTATGAGATCGCTGTCGAGCTGCCGGGCGTCGGTGACTCCGACGTCAATGTGGAAGTGCACCAGGGTGTGCTGACGATCTCCGGAGAGAAGAAGTCAAGCCGGGAAGAGAGCGGCAAGAACTTCTACTTCTCGGAACGGACATACGGGCGCTTCAGCCGGGCGTTCCGCCTGCCCGCGGATGCGAATCCGGAAACGGCGCAGGCCGAGCACAAGGACGGGGTGCTGACGGTGCGTATTGCCAAGTTGGTTCCCAAGGCGCCCGATGTGCGCAAGATCTCCGTCAAGCGCGGTTGAACGTTCGCCCCGGCGGGGTTCCACCGCGACCACCCCCGGCAGGGCGCGGCGCGACCGGAAAAAGCTGGGAAACCGTTTCAGGCTCAGGCGTTGACGTCGACCACGACGCGGCAC
>CAYFYS010000088.1:0-6830 GCA_964347365.1 uncultured Rhodospirillaceae bacterium
GACGAAGATCAGCCCGCAGCGCGTCCGCTCGCCGTCTTGCGTCGCTGCTTCCGGCAGGACGCCCGCGGCGCGGAAGCTGCGGTGGAGCCGTTCCTCGGCCCCCATGCCCCACAGGCTGACATGGCACGACCCGACCACGCGCAGCCGCGCCTGCGGTTCCGGCGCAGGCGCGGCTGCGCCCGCGTCTTCGCTCGCCAAATCATCCACTCTCGCGTACAAGGCCCCTCTCGCCACGACGCGCCGACAGACCCCAGCCAGGGCGGCAGGTGCCAAGGCTCCTCTGGTGGTTATACTGTGTGCACGAACCAGCCGAAAGGGGGGCGCCGATGACCGGGGGCGAGGCGATCAACGCGACGATGAAGAAGTTCGGCTACCCCGACACGCTGGTCGCCGAATACGACCACTGGGTGGTGCTGCTTCGTCCGGCCCAGGTGACGTTCGGGGCGATGGTGCTGGCGGCCAAGGGAAAGGCGACCGCGTTTGCGGACCTCCCCGGGCCGGCGTTCACCGAGCTGGGGCGGGTGAGCCGGGCCGTCGAGACCGGGCTGGCGGAGGCGGTCTCCTACCAGAAGATAAACTACCTGATGCTGATGATGGTCGATCCGCACGTGCACTTCCACGTGCTGCCGCGCTACGAGGGACAGCGCTCGTTTGCGGGCATCGTGTTCCCGGATTTGGGCTGGCCGGCGCCGCCGCGCCTGGACCGCGCGCCGGAGATAGCCGACCCGGCGGCGCTGCGGGATCACTTCAGGGCGGGCTGGCCGAACGTGTGAACGGGCGCTCAGGAAGCCGCCGGCGCTCCGACGATGCGCCGCACCAGGGCGAGATCCGCCGGCTTGTCGACGTCGATCGCCGCTTCGGCCTGTGGCATGAGAACCGGGGCGACCCCGGCGCCCAGCCGCCGAGAGGCCATCCGCATGGCCTGGTCCAGCGTCAGCAGACCCAGCGCGGACAGGGTCAGCGGCACCAGGCCGCAGGCGCGAAGCAGCCGGTAGGGCGATTTGCGGTGTCGTTCGATACGGCTCCAGAAGGCGACCACGCGCAGCGCCGCCCGGGCGCGCAGCGCAAACAGGTTGCAGCCCGAATAGGTGCCGCCGCGAAAGCGCAGATAGGTGCGCCGCGCCTCGGGAAAACGGCTGCGGACGGTTTCGGCGCGGGCAAGCCCCACGGTAAGGTCCGCCGCGCCGGCTTCGGTCTCGGCGCAGAAATGGCGTACCATCGCCGGGCTCAACAGCGCATGGTCGCCCGTGGTTACCAGAACCGGAAACACCGACGCTTCGGTCCGCCCGGTGAGCTCCTGCAGGACGCTTTGCGCTGCGTTGGAATCCGAGGGGACCAGGCGCACCCTGCCCGAGGCGACCAGAGCCTCCAGGGCCGGTTCGTGGCGCAGCAGCGCCGAATCGTCGGTCGACACCAGGATCGATCCGATCACCCCGCTTGCGATCAGCGCATCGATGACGCGCACGAGCATGGGCGCACCGCCGACATCGGCCAGGCACTTGTTGCCCACCCCGGCGGCGCAGGCCACCGGGTCGTCGGCCGCCCGCCGTGCGGCCAGCACCAGGGCGGTGTAAGGGCCGCCGCTCACAAATCCCTCGCATAGATGCGATAGGTCCTGGAAGGCGCCGCGCCCATCCGCTCGAGGATTCGCAGGAGCCGGGTGTTGCATTCGAGCACCCAGGAGACCTCGGCGGAGACGACGCCGCGGCGGCGATAGGCGAGCCGGACGGCCTCGACCGCGGCGAAAGCCATCCCCAAGCCGACCGGCGTGGCGTGCAAGCGGCGTCGGACGCCCATCAGCGGCATGCGCCCCGAGCGGATGCGGTTGAATTTCAGCCGGTACAGAAGTCGCGCCCAGCCGAAGGGCAGCAGTCGGCCGTCGAGGTCGCGAATCGCCTCGTTGATGTTGGCCAGCCCCAGGGCGAAGGCGACCGGCACGCCGTCGAGCTCGCCGATGCACACCGAGTCCGTATCGATCAGCGGCTTCAACTCCCGCGCGGCATGGGCGATCTCTTCCTCGGTGAAGGGGATGAAGCCCCAATTGGCCGACCAGGCGTCGTTGAAGATATCGAGCACGCAGCGGATGTCCTCCGCCAGGCGCGACCGCTGCAGGCCGCGCAGGCGGACCGCCGGGTTCCGCCGCGTGCGATCGACCAGGCGGCGGATGTTTTCGGGGATCGCCTCCTTGGCCATGTCGAAATGATAGGCGATCAGGTCGACAGCCTTGGCATAGCCGCAAGCCTCGAGCAGGCGCGGATAGCAGGGCCGGCCATGGGGCATCATGATCGAAGGCGGTGCCTCGAAACCGTCCACCGGCAGGCCGCATTCCTCGTTGATCGAGAAGTTGAACGGCCCCAGCGCACGTCGCATCCCGCGTGCGCGGAGCCATTTCTCGGCGGTCTCCAGGAGGGCGGCGGCGACGGCCTCGGATTCCACCGTCTCCAGGAAACCGAAATGGCCCGCGCCGTCGTCATGGCGCGCAAGATGGGCGCGGTTGATCTGGGCGCTGATCCGCCCGACCGGCTGGCCTCGCTGGCGCGCCAGCCAGAGCCGGGCATCGATCGTCTTCAACGACGGGTTGATCGCCGGGTCGAGATGGCGTCGCCGCTCGCGCAGCAGCGGCGGCACCCAGGCCGGGTCGTCGGCATAAAGCGCCCACGGCAGGCGAATGAACGCCTCGCGCTCGTCCGCCGTGGTGACCGGCACGATCTCCACGCCGTCGGCCCGATCCGCACGATGCGGCGGTGCGGCAAGCGCTTCAGACGAGTCCGGCGTCATCTTCTCGCCCGGTGTGCGCGCTCAGCGCCGCCACCCAGGGGAAACGCGCCGCTTCCTCGGCGGTATAGCCCAGATCGTGGACCGTCGGACTTCGCGGCACCTCCGGAATACGTCCGTAGAACGTTGCGAATACCTTGTCCCAGAAAAAGTTGGTGATGCCGTAGTTGCCGTTCTCGTTGTGGTAGTGGTGGGCGAGATGCAGGCGCTTGATGCGCAGCAAGAACTTCGCGCGCGGCCGGAAAGCCAGGTGCTGGACGCAATGGCAGAACTCGTAGAAGCAGGTGGTCAGAACGCCCGCCCCGATCGCTGCGGCGGCGCCGGCCGGGCCGGCGATCGCCCACCCCAGCGGCCCGGTCGCCAGCACGATCGTCGGCAGTGTGGTGTGGAGCCCGCCGAACAGAACGGCGAGGTTGTCGGGGTCCTGGTGATGGTCGTAGTGGATGCGCTTCCATAGCGCGGCGGTGCGCGGCGATTTGTAGAGCCGGCGACTGTGAAGCAGAAAACGGTGAAGCAGATACCAGACCAGCGGATAGATCGCCGCCGAAATCAGCGCGGCGAGCGCGGTGCGGAGCGGCGGGCCGGGCCATGCCGACACAATCGCGGCCGCAACGGCGATGAGCGCGATATAGACCTGGATTGCCGGGTATGTGAAATACGCCCGCACCAGGTCTTGCAGCGACATCCGGTCAAGCAGGTAACCCTGGCGCTTCCAGGCGTCGTACGCCAAACCGATCAACCCGCTTGTCCTCCCTGCGCGCGGCGCGCACCCTGACGGTGACAACGCATCATTATAGCGGTTCCGCGCACATTGGTAACGCTGCTATCCTGCTATAGTGCCCGCGCAGAGGCGGCACCCGACCAGCCGATGACGTCGTATCGACCAGGGAAACGGCCTTGAAGGTCGTCGACCGCTACGTGTTGCTCCGCATCCTCGGTTACGCAGGCGCCCTGGCCGGTGTCGCCCTGCTCGTCCTGTTGCTCGAACGCATGCTGCGCCTGATGGAGCTTGCGGTGAGCTACCACGGAACGCTCGGGCACATGGTGTGGATGATGCTCAGCCTCATCCCCCACTATCTCGAGATCGCCCTGCCATCGGCGTTCTTCCTCGCGGTCCTGCTGGCGGTCCACCACATGTGCGAGAACGGCGAGCTGACGGCGCTGCACGGCGCGGGAATCGGCCTGTTGCGGCTCCTGGCGCCGGTCGCGCTGCTGGGCGTTGCCGCGGCCGCGGCCGCCTTGGCGATCCTCGCCTACATCCAGCCCCACGCCCGCTATGCCTATCGCGGCCTGGTCCACCAGATCGCCCATCAGTCGCTGGCTGCGGTCGTTCGCGAGGGTATGTTCGTGACCGTGGACAGGTATACGTTCATGGCCGGGCGGCACGCTCCAGAGAACGGCGCTCTGGAGGCGGTCTTCGTCTACGCCGACCAGGCCGACGGGCGCAGCGCGGTGACGACCGCAAGGAGCGGCATGCTGCGGCCCGCGCGCGACGGCGGTTCGGTGCTCGCGCTGGGCGAGGGGGCGCAGACGATCTTTGACGCCGATGGGACGATCTCCGGCAACCTCGCCTTCGATGCCATGCGCTGGAACCTTGCAGCCCGGGTGGCAGGGCGATTCCGGGCGCGCGGCAAGGACGTACGCGAAATGACGCTCCCGGAGCTGTCAAAGGCGGCCGCCAGGCCGCGAGAAGGGATGTCCCGGGCGCGCATCTCCGCGGAGTTCAGCCGCCGCCTGGTCGCGGTGGCGACCATCCTGGTACTGCCTCTGCTCGCCGTCCCGTTCGGGTTGAGCGCCGGACGGATCGGGCGCTCTGCCGGCGTCGTCGCCGGTCTGGTCGTGCTGGTCGTCTACCAGAAGTCGGTCAAGCTCGGCGCAACGCTTGCCGGCCAGGGCGCGGTCTCCGTCGGGCTGGGGATCTGGCTGCCGTTCGCCTGTCTGGCGCTGGTCGGTGCGGTGCTGTTCGCGCGCGCAGCCTGCAGCGTCAGCGAACCGCCCCTGAACGCCGTTTCCAGACACGCCGAAGACCTGTTCCGACGGCTGGTGCGCCCCTGATCGGCGTGGCGATGTCGATGCTCCAGCGATACCTGGCCCGACTGCTCCTGTCCGGCTGGCTGGTGGTCGTCTTCGCGCTCGCCGCGCTGGTGATGATGCTCGATCTCATGGCCAATGGCGGGGATGTCCTGGCCGCCGAGGGCGCCGGTCCGGACGCGCTGCTGCGCTACATGGCGCTGCGCGCGCCGATCATCTTTGCGCGCATCTTCCCGTTCTCGCTGCTGCTGGCCGCCCTGGTGACGCTGGTCGGTCTGGCGCTGCGCCACGAGCTGGTCGCGATGATGGCCGCCGGGCTCTCCCCGCGCGGCCTGCTGGCCGCAATCGCTCCGGTGGCGACATTGCTGGCCTGCGTCGGTTTCCTGGTGGCCGATCAGCTCGCCACCCGTGCGGGCGCGGCGCTGCGGTCCTGGGGTGTGGGCGATTACGCGGCCGGCCGTGCGACGTCCCGCCCGATCTGGCTCCACGCCGGTGCCGATGTGGTCCGGATCGGGTTCGCGCGCGCCCCTGGCGTCCTCGAAGACGTCCAGGTCTTCGAACGCGATGCCGCCGGCGGGCTGACGGCCAGGCTCGATGCCCGATACGCGGTGCACGAGAACGGCGCATGGTGGCTGGAGGGCGTGGACCGCCTGGACGTCGCCGCGCTGGCCACCGCCCGCATCGAGCGGATGCGCTGGCCGGTCTCGCTCGCCCCGGCGCAGGTCGCCGCGCTTGCCGCGGACCCGCGCGATCTCACCCTCGCAACGCTGAAGAAGATCGCGCCGCGCGCGGGTCTGGGCGCCTACCCGGCCCATGTCTACGACCTCCGCTTGCAGCGCAAGTTCGCCGAACCGGCGGTGGTCTTCGTCATCTTCATGCTGAGCATCCCGCTGGTCCAACGCTGCCGGCGATCGGGCGGCGGCGCGGCCGTCATGGCCGGCGGTCTGTTGTGCGGGTTCGTCTTCTTCGCCGTGGACGGCTTCCTGGTCGGCATCGGCGAGGCGGGGTTTCTGTCGCCGCCGGTGGCGGCGTGGGCGGCCACTTCGGTCTGTGCGCTCGTCGGGCTCGGTCTGCTGGCCGGTCAGGAGCTTCGCTGAGGCATGAAGGTCGGGCTCATCACCAACCCGCGCAGCGAGCGCAACAGGAAATCCGGCAGCCGGACGGCGGCGGCCGCGCGCGGGGCGCCCGACATCGTCCGGGCCGAGATCGGGGCGATCGCCGACATCGATCCGATCCTGGCCGAGTTTGCCGCCCGCGAGGTCGGCATTCTCGCCCTGGACGGCGGCGACGGCACCGTGCAGGCCGTGCTGAGCGCGGTCCTCAACGAAGGTGCGTTTGCACGCACCCCGTTGTTTGCCGTCTTCGCCAGCGGGATGACCAACGCGATCGCCACCGATGTCGGAATGGAGGGGCGGCGCGGGGCGGCGCTGGCGCGCCTTCAGGACGTGGCGCGGCGGGGGCCGGCCGGCGTCAGGGTCTGCAAACGCGCAACGATCCGCGTGACCTGGGATCCCGGGCGAGCGCCGGTCTACGGGATGCTGTTCGGGTTGGGCGCGGTCTGTCGTGCGATCGCGTTCTGCCGGCAACGGGTGCATCCGCTGGGCATCACGTCTTCTGCGGCGGTGGGTGCGACGATCACGGGGTTGCTTGCGCGCCGCCTGCTGACCGGCGCGCGCGAGGATGCGATCTTCCGCGGCGAGCAGATCGAAGTCGGCTGGGACGGTGACGAAGGACGCCTCGGGCCGCATCTGCTGATGCTGGTCAGCACGCTGCGCCGGTTCGCTTTCGGGATGCGGCCGTTCTGGGGCGAGGGGCAAGGTGCGCTGCGGGTCACCGACGTGGCCTATCCGGCGCGCCGACTCGGACGAGCGCTGATCCCGACGCTGTGTGCCCGGCGGCCGCCGCGCACGAACGGCGCGGATTATGTCAGCCGCAACGTCGCGCGGGTCAGCCTGCGCATGTCCTGCCCGTTCGCTCTGGATGGCGAGCTGTTCGCGCCACTGTCCGACACGCCGGTGTGGCTG
>CAYFYS010000088.1:6840-7276 GCA_964347365.1 uncultured Rhodospirillaceae bacterium
CTGGAGACCGGTGCCAGCGTCGGGTTCCTGCGTTGAAACGGCGCCGATGCGCGCGCAGCAGGCCCTGATCGCCTGTCTCGACGAGACCGCGCGCGGACCGGTGCCGCGGCGCGCCGCGGCCGCCGCCGCTGCGGTCCGCGCCCGCCATCGCGATGCCGTCCGCGCGCTCGTCTTCTACGGCTCGGCGCTGCGCGAGCCCGACAACGCCGAGCGGACCGTGGACCTCTACGTGCTCGCCCGGTCCTACCGCGCCTTCCACCGCCGGCAGGTCGCCGCCCTGGCCAACCGGCTGCTGCCGCCCAACGTTTATCGGCTTCGGACCGCGACCGAGGGCGGTACGGTGCGGGTGAAATACACCGTCCTGACGCTCGCCGATTTCGAGCGGCTCGCATCACCGCGCGCCTTCCAGTCGCTGATCTGGGGCCGGTTTTCGCAA
>CAYFYS010000089.1:0-7256 GCA_964347365.1 uncultured Rhodospirillaceae bacterium
CAGTTCCCCAAGCTGTTCTCCGGCCAGTACGGATCGGAAATCTCCGCGCTTCTTCGCGCCAGGCAGAAGCTGGTCCATTCGAGCTTCTGGGGCGGCGACCTGGAGGCGTTCATCGCCCAGGCCAACGCCCGCGGGCTGTTCAAGCGCAAGACCTTCATCCTGACGGTCGGTGAGACGGTCGCCTACCGGCTCGGACGGAAGTTCCCCGAGGGGCAGCTTATCGGCACCAGGGGGCCCTACGGAATGTACGCCGTGGGCATCGACACCCCGCTCAACAACTGGTTCCAGAAAGCCTACCGCGAGACCTACAACGAACAGCCCTCCCAGCCGGGCTACCAGTTCTCGCAGGGCATCCTCGGGGCCAAATACGCCTACGACAAGGCGATGAAGGACAATGGCGGCAAGTTCCCCACGACCGAACAGGTGATCGCCGCGCTCGAAGGGGCGACCTTCACCTCGATCGCCGGCACGGTCAAGATGGCGCTCAGCAACGGTCACCAGGCCGTCACCGAGGACCGCTGGGGCGTGACCGCCTGGGACGAGGAGAGGGGCGAGATGGTCGTCAAGGACGTCGTCGTCTTCAAGGCCGAGTGCGTGATGCCGCCCGAGGGCGTCGATTCGGTGCCTTGGCTCGAAGGTGGCATGCAGGGCGCCCAGTGCGACTGACTGCCGGACCGCGACTGACTCACCGCGTATAGCCGCCCGGGCGCCGCTGGCCGGCGCCCGGGCGCTTTTCCATCCAGCTTAGATATCGGCGTCCGCAACGGGGAACCGCCGACGGGGGGCAAGCGTTGGACTTCGAACTCCTGCTCATCATCCTGGTCGACGGGCTCGTCTACGCCTCGTACCTGTTCATGGTCTCGGTTGGCCTGACGGTCATCTGCGGCGTCCAGAAGCTGCTGAACGTCACGCACGGCTCACTTTACGCCTTCGGCGCCTATCTGACGGCAACGCTGTTGATCGTCTACGCCGAGGCGGACTGGCCTCAGTTCGGCGCGTTCGCGGTCATGCTGTTCGCGGCCATCTTCCTCGGCATCGTCTTCGGCATCATCATCGAGCGCGGGCTGCTCAAGCACCTCTACCACGAGGACGAGCACATCATCGTGCTTGCCACCTTCGCGGCGTTCCTGGTCCTTGAGGACGTGCTGCTGCTGATCTGGGGGACCGAGCCCTATATCGCCGCCGAACCGCTGGGGCTCCTGGGCCAGACCGAGATCGCCGAACTTCCCTTCGACAACTACAGCCTGTCGATGATCCTGCTGTCGGCGATCGTCGGCGGCATCCTGTGGTACGGCCTGAACCGGACGACCTTCGGCAAGATGCTGCTTGCGGTGATCTACGACCGGGAGATCGCCCAGGCGATGGGGATCAATGTGACCCTGGTCTTCCTGGTCACGTTCATCATCGGCTCGTTCCTCGGCGCTCTGGGCGGGGCCTACCAGGCGCCGGCGATTTCCGTCCAGCCGGGGATCGGCGTGGAGGTGATCGTACTCGCCTTCGCCGTGGTGGTGATCGGCGGGATGGGCAGCATCCCCGGCGCGTTGATCGGCTCGCTCGTGGTCGGCGTCGCACGCGCGTTCGCCGTCCATCAGGAGCCGGTGCTGGAGCTGTTCGTCATCTACATGATCATGGCGATCGTGCTGATCATCAGGCCGCAAGGGCTGTTCGCCCCGGCAAGGGCAAGGAAGATATGACCGCGCACATGGACAAGACGCTGTGGGGGTTGACGATCGGCTTCGTCGCCCTGCTGGTGATTAACTTCCTGGTCCCGGAGTGGTTCCGTACCATCCTTACCCTTTCGCTGGCGCGCGGGGCGGTGGCGCTAGGCCTGCTGGTGCTCTGGCGGTGCGGGCTGATCTCCTTCGGCCACGCGCTGTTCTTCGGCTTCGGGGCCTATGCGGTGGCGCTGATCGTGAAGTATCTCGGCATCACCGATGCGTTCGTGGCCATCGCCTGCGGCGTGGCGGTCGCCGGCCTGTTCGCGTTTTGCCTGGGCTTCCTGCTGCGGCAGTATCGCGGCATCTATTTTGCGCTGCTGAATCTCGCCTTCTCGATGATCCTCTACGGCGTGCTGGCGAAGATCGAGGAACTCGGCTCGACCGACGGGATCAGCCTTGAGACCACGACCTATCTTTGGTACGCGCCGACCGGCGCAGAGAACAAGACGGCGCTGTTCGTCTTCGCCGCCATACTGACCTGGATCGTTGCGGTTGTCGTCCACCTCTATCTGCGCTCCACGCTCGGCACCATGACCACTGCGGTGCGCGAAAACGAGATCCGGCTCGAATATCTCGGCTATTCCGCAGAGCGGGCGATCCACGTCAAATACACCATCTCCGGCCTCCTCGGCGGCTTCGGCGGGGCCATCGCGGCGCTGACGATCGGCCATGTCGATCCCGATTCGATGGTCTACTGGCCGATCTCGGGCGATTTCGTGTTCATCGCCATCCTCAGCGGGACCGGCAATGTCAGCGCACCGTTCATCGGCGCGCTGATCTACGAGCTCATCCGCACCTATGCCTTCGACCAGTTCCCGGGAATCTGGCAGTTGATCATGGGCGGGACCCTGCTGATCATCATCATGTTCCTGCCCAACGGGTTGTGGTCGCTGGTCGATCGCTGGCGGGCCAGGGCGGCCGCAAAGCCGGCGCCGCGGCCGGCCGTTCAGACGGAAAAGGAAAAGGCGTAGCCCCGATGTCGGTCGTCCTGGAAGTTCACGATCTGGAAAAGTCCTTCGGCGCGGTCGTTGCGGCGCACAATATCAACGTCGTCGTCGAGGAAGGCGAGACCATCGGCATCATTGGCGCCAACGGCGCCGGCAAGACCACCTTCGTCAACATGGTCACCGGCTACCTGCCGCCGAGCGCCGGGACGGTGGCGTTCAACGGTCGCAACATCCGCGGTCTGTCGGTGCGCGCGATCACCCGGCTTGGCCTGTGCCGTTCGTTTCAGGTACCGCAGGTCTTTCTGTCCGAATCAGTCTTCGACAACATGATGATCGCCTATGGCATCGCCGAACATGACGGTTTCGGCCTTCTGAAACCTCTGGCCGTCGAAGAACGCGCCGCGCGCGTGGATGCCCATCTGGCGCGCTACCAGATCGCGGAGTATCGCGACGTGGTCGGTTCGGCCCTGCCGCAGGGCATCCGCAAGCTGCTCGACATCGCGATGGCGACGGTGCGCAGACCCAAGCTCGTGATGCTCGACGAGCCGACCAGCGGCATCAGCGTGGAGGAGAAGTTCGGCATCATGGACATCCTGATGGAGGCGCTGAAGCAGGAAGACTGCACGGTGCTGTTCATCGAGCACGACATGGAGATCGTCGAGCGCTATGTGGCGCGGGTGCTGGCGTTCTATCAGGGCGAGATCATCTGCGATGCGCCGACCGAACAGGCCATGCGCGACGAGGGCGTGCAGGAATACGTGATCGGCAAGGAGTACCACCGTGCGCGCAGCGACGGCTCAAGGCAGGAGGCAACGGATCGATGCTGACCGTCACCGACCTCGATGTCAGCATCGGAGCGACGCCGATACTGCGCGGCATCAATTTGAGCGTGCAGCCCGGCGCGATGTGCGGGCTGATCGGGCGCAACGGCGCCGGCAAGACGACCTTCATGCGCGCGGTCATGGGGGCGCTGTCGACCAGGCGCGGCCAGATCGCCTTCGAGGAAACCGACTTGGTCGCCGCCCAGCCCCATCGCCGCGCCCATATGGGAATCGGGTTCATGCCCGAGGACCGCAAGCTGGTTCCGGAGTTGACGGCCGAGGAGAACATCCTGCTGCCGGTCTGGTCGACCCGCTATCCGAACGCCCAGACACGGATGGAGTGGATTTACGGGCTGATGCCGGAGGTTGCGGAGTTCCGCGCGCGCGGCGCAACCGAGCTTTCCGGCGGTCAGCAGAAGTTCGTCGCCTTCGCGCGCGCGCTGATGGCTGGCACGCGGCTGTTGCTTCTTGACGAGCCGAGCGAGGGGATCGCTCCGATTTTCGCCCAGCGTATGGTGGAGATCCTCGGCAGCCTCAAGGAGGAAGGCGAATCGGTGCTGGTCGCGGAGTCCAACGACGTCCACATCGCACCCCTGCTCGATGAAATCTTCGTCATCGAACGCGGCAGCATCGTCAGGAACTGAACCGGCGCGGCGCGGTTCGCAACACGCCCGCACGATGCCACAACCTCCGGGCCGCGGACCCGGGTGCGGCCCGGACGCCTGATGCCTCCCTCTCCCGGCAGGGATGGCCGGTTTGTGATCGCGCCCGCCCTCGGCGAGGCGATCGCCGCCGGGGCTCCTGTCGTGGCGCTCGAGACGACCGCGATCGCTCACGGATTCCCCGGCCCGCAGAACCTCGACGTGGCGCGCGCGCTTGACCGGAGCGTGCGCGCGGCAGGCGCGCTGCCCGCCTTCATCGGTCTGATCGAGGGCAGGGTCATCGTCGGGCTCGACGACCGGCAGATCGCGCGGCTTGCCGGCGGCAATGCGATGAAGGTCAGCCGGGCCGATCTCGCCTTCGCCGTGACGACCGGTCGGGACGGCGCGACCACGGTGGCCGCAACGATGATCTGCGCTGCGCGCGCCGGGCTGTCTGTGTTCGCAACCGGCGGGATCGGCGGTGTCCACCGCGGCGTGGAGCGGACGCTCGACGTCTCGGCCGATCTCGAGGAGCTCGGGCGTACGCCGATCGCGGTCGTCTGCGCCGGCGCGAAGTCGATCCTCGACCTGCCGCGCACCATGGAATATCTGGAAACCAGGGGCGTTCCGGTCGTCGGCTATCGAACCGACGTCCTGCCGGCTTTCCATGTCCGCGACAGCGGCATCGCGCTTGCGCACCGCATCGACGATGTGCCGGGGCTGGCGCGGCTGATCGCCGTGCAGCGGGGTCTGGGGTTGATGAGCGGGATCGTCATCACCAATCCCGTCCCGACCCGCCACGCGCTCGCCGGGCCGCCGATGGAGGCAGCGATCGAGGCGGCGATCGAGGCGGCCGCGCGTTCGGGGGTCGGCGGCAAGGCGCTCACCCCCTTCCTGCTCGATCGGCTGGCCGAATTCACCGGCGGCGATACGCTGAAGGCCAACGCCGCCCTGCTGGAGAGCAACGCCAGCCTGGCCGGACAGGTCGCCGTCGCCCTGGCGGCGCTTGCTTGACGCGCGGGCCATGCGACAAAACAATCCCCGCGACGCCGCGCCGAACCGGAAGGAGGCGTGCACCGACAATGCGTGGAACCCGCGGGCATGAACTTGCCCTGCCGTTCGAGACGGTGGGGACCCTGCTCGACCGCTATGCCGACCGGCATCCGGAAAAGACCGCCATCGTCGATCTGGACGAGGGCCGGTCGATCGATTACCGCCGGCTTTGCGAGGAGGCAAACCGGATCGCGCGCTTCCTCGCCGAGCGTGGCGTCGGCCCGGGCGACCGGGTGGCGCTGTTGGCCGAAGAGTGCCTGGAGAAACTCATCCTCTGGATGGGAATCTGGCGGCGGGGCGCGGTGGTCTGCCCGCTCAACGTGGAGATGAACGCAGCCCACGTGGCGGAGATCCTGACCACGATCACGCCGAGGCTGGTTCTATGCAGCCAGGCGCTGGAAGAGCGCTCGCTCACCGAGGGCGTGGCAGCCGATTGCATCGCCTTCGGACGCTGGGACGGCAACGGCGAGGAGCTCTTCGGGCAGCTCCGCGCGCTCGGTGCCGAACCAGTGGCCGGCGCAAGTTATGGCCAGACCGACATCGCAGCGGTCTTCTGCACCTCGGGCACGACTTCGAAGCCCAAATGCGTGGTCTTCGGCCATCTGTCCTACTGGCTGAGCGGGCTGTCGACCCTCGACATGCTGGGGCTGACCGCCGAAGACCGGACGCTCGAATACCGCTCCTTCGGCTGGAACTCCGCCCAGATCCTCAGCCTGATGCCGTGGCTGCAGACCGGGCTCAGCCTGCATATCGCGCGCCGGTTCTCGCACCGCCGGTTCTTCGAATGGATCCGCGAGCACGGCATCACCTTCGCTGCCGGTGTGCCGACGGTGATCAACATGCTGCTCAACGAGCCCACCGGCATCACCGCCCAGGACGTGCCCACGCTGCGGCTGATGACGTGCTCGACCGCCCCGCTGAGCCCCGATCAGTGGCGCGCGTTCGAGCGGATGTACGGCCTGACCCTGCTGCAGCTCTACGGCATGTCCGAGGCCGGCTGGATCTGCGGCAACCGCCATTACCGGCGGAAGATGGGCACGGGGGGACCGCCGGCCAGGCACCAGGAGCTCGTCATTGTCGATGCGAACGGCGATCCCTGCCCCCCGGGTGCCGAGGGCGAGGTCACGGTGGGCGGCCCGCAGACCTGCGTTGCGACGATTTCACCCGAGGGCGAATGGGAGGACCTGGCCGATATGCGGATCAGGACGGGTGATCTGGCGGTCATGGACGCGGAGGGTTTCGTTACCGTCACCGGTCGGACGAAGGATCTGATCATCCGCGGCGGGGTCAACATCGCTCCGCTGGAGATCGATCACGTCCTGATGCGCCATGAGGACATCGCCGAGGCGGCATCGGTCGGCGTCCCGGACCCGATCTACGGCGAGGAGGTGGTATGCTTCGTCGTCGCCAAGCCCGCACGCGCGGTCACGCTCGCCTCGATCCAGGACCATTGCGCGCCCAGCCTGCCGGCATTCAAGCAGCCCAAGGCCGTCTTTCTGGTCGATGCCTTGCCGAAATCCGACCGCGGCAAGATCCGGCGCGAGGCGCTGCGCCGGATGTGGCTCGAAATCCGCTCCTGATCCCGGCGTCCGGCGGCTTTCCGGACATAGTGGCACCGCCTCCAACCCGCACGGAGCCGGGCCGATACCGTCCTAACCCGCGCGGCCGGCCGGCTTCGGAAGCACGAAGATCTGACCCGGATAGATCAGGTTGGGATCCCGGATCTGCCACCGGTTCGCCTCGTAGATTACCGTGAACTGAATTCCGCGGCCATAGACCCTTCGGGCGATGCGCCACAGGCTGTTGCCGGGCTGGACGAAGGCCACCCGGCCCTGCGACAGATCGCCGAACGGACCGGTCTCCGGGAACGGCACCGCGATCCGTGCGATGACCGCGCCCGCGTGGTCGATCTGGTCGATGCGCAGGCGACGCTTGCTGAGCACGATGGCCGCCTGCGGCTCGAGCCGCCATTGGCCGTCCGCATCGACCTCGGCATGCCCGACGGGCTTGTTGTCGGCATAAAGCCGGACGCGCGCGCCCTTGTCCGCCCGGCCTCGGATTTCGACCCAACCCTGT
>CAYFYS010000090.1:0-7212 GCA_964347365.1 uncultured Rhodospirillaceae bacterium
CCGCTCATCCGGACGATGAGGTACTGGGCGCCGGCGGCACCATGGCGCGTCATGCCGCGGCCGGAGACAAGGTCTATGCCCTGATACTCGCCGAGGGTGCGACCGCACGCGGCTCGCGAAGCAATATCGAGTCAATGGCAGGGGAGGTTTCCCGATTGCGCGATCAGGCCGCGGCTTCCGCGGAAGTTCTTGGTGCGCAGCCGCCGTCCTTTGCCGGCTTTCCCGATAACCGGACGGACGGAATCGATCTTCTCGACATCGTCAAGACGGTTGAGCGAAAAGTTGCCGAGCTGCAGCCGCAGATCGTCTACACCCATTTCGGCGGCGACCTCAATGTCGACCATCGACTTGCGTATCAAGGCACGGTCACCGCCTGCCGGCCCGTGCCCGGCGCGACGGTGCGCGCGATCTATGCATTCGAAACGGTGTCCAGTACGGAGTGGGCGCCGGCGGCTGACGCCCAATTCCGCCCCGATCGCTTCGTCGGGATTTCCGAGCAGCTCGATCGCAAGCTCGCTGCGCTGCGCTGCTACGAATCCGAAATGCGCCCGGCGCCGCACGCCCGATCACTCGAAGCGGTCGAAGCACTGGCTCGGGTCCGCGGCGCATCCGTCGGACTGGAGGCTGCCGAGGCATTCGCCGTGATCAGAGAGATCGACCCGTGAGCGAACCCGTCGAGATCGCCGGCCGGCCGGTCGGCCCGGGGCACCTGCCCTATGTCGTTGCGGAGATGTCGGGCAACCACAACGGCGATATAGGACGCGCCTTCGCGATCATGGTGGCCGCAAAACAGGCCGGCGCCGATGCGGTCAAGCTCCAGACCTATACCGCGGACACGATGACCATTGACCATGACGGCCCGGCATTCGTCATCCGCGGCGGGCTGTGGGACGGCCGCAGCCTGTATGCGCTCTATCGCGAAGCGCATACGCCGTGGGACTGGCACGAGGCGCTGTTCGCCAAGGGCCGGGAGCTCGGCATCACGGTTTTTTCCACGCCGTTCGACGAGACCGCGGTCGATCTCCTGGAATCTCTGGGAGCGCCGGCGTACAAGATCGCCTCGTTCGAGGCCGTCGACCTCGCGCTGATCGCTAGAACCGCCGCGACCGGCAAGCCGTTGATCATTTCCACCGGGATGGCCGACCTCGCCGAGATCACCGAGGCGGTGCACACCGCGCGGGCGAAAGGCGCCGGCGGGCTGGTGCTGCTGCATTGTACCAGCGCCTATCCGGCCCCGGTGGGCGATGCGAACCTCGCGACCATCCCCCATCTCGCACAGGCTTTCGATGTAATCGGCGGGCTTTCCGACCATACGCCGGGCACGGCCGTGCCGGTCGCTGCGGTCGCGCTCGGCGCCGCGCTGATCGAAAAGCATTTCACGCTGCGGCGGGCCGACGGCGGACCGGATGCGGCCTTCTCGCTGGAGCCGGACGAGCTTGCCGCCCTGGTGCGCGACACCCGCGCGGCCTGGGAGGCGCGCGGCCGCGTGACCTACGACCGCCAGGCGAGCGAGGAGGCCAGCACCGTCTTTCGGCGGTCGATCTATGTGGTGGCCGACATCCGGGCCGGTGAGCGCTTCACCCCCGAGAACGTGCGCGTGATTCGTCCGGGCCACGGGCTGGCGCCCAAAGATTTCGATAACGTTCTCGGCCGCCCTGCGCGGTGTGCGCTTTCGCGCGGCACCGCGCTCAGGTGGGACATGGTGGGCTTCGAAGATCCTGCACCGCAGGATGCCGCCCGATCGGAAAGGCCTGCGAGATGGTGAAGTTCGGCGCCAGGGAAGTCGGCGACGGCGCCCCCTGTCTCATAACCTTCGAAGCCGGCGCGACGCATGACGGGGTGGCCTCAGCCATCCGCCTGGTCCACCTCGCCGCCGCCGGCGGCGCCGATGCGGTCAAGTTCCAGATCATCGATCCGGACCGCGTGATCGCCGACCGGACGCAGATGTTCTCCTACGAGGTGCTCATCGACCGCGAAACCGGACGGACCGAGACCGTCGCCGAGCCGCTTTACGATCTGCTCGCGCGCCGGGCGCTGTCCTTCCAGGAATGGCGCAAGGTCAAGGACGCAGCCGATTCGCGCGGCCTTGCCTTCTTCGCCACTGCGGGATTCGAAGAAGAGATCGCGCTTCTGGCCGATATCGGCTGCCACTCCATCAAGATCGCCTCGGGCGATGTGAACCATCTGCCGTTGATCCGAAGCGCAGCGCGCACCGGAATGTGCCTGCAGCTTGACACCGGCAATGCGACCATCGGCGAGATCGAGGCCGCGGTCGACGTGATCCGGGCCGAGGGCAACGAGGACATCATCATCCACCAGTGCCCGTCCGGCTACCCCGCCAGGCTGGGGAGCATCAATCTGAGGATCATTCCCACCCTGAAGCGGCTGTTCCCCTACCCCATCGCCTATTCGGACCATACGCCGGGCTCGGACATGGACGTCGCCGCGGTGGCCCTGGGTGCGAACCTTGTAGAGAAGACCATCAGCGAAGACCGGACGATCCGCAGCATCGAGCACGTCATGTCGCTCGAGCCGGGCGAGATGGAGGCGTTCGTGCGCACCATCCGCGAGGTCGAACAAGCGCTCGGCGCGCCGCGGCGCATCCTCCACCCCGAGGAGCGCGCCCGCCGCCAGGCGATCCGTCGTTCCGTGTTCCTCGAAAAGGACGCAGACAAGGGCAGCCGGCTCGGAGACTTGGCCGTGGCGTTTCGCCGGCCCGGTACCGGCATCTCGCCCGACGCCTATGAGGGGCTGCTTGATGCCCGGCTTCGCAGCGATCTGCCGCAGGGTCACCGGCTGTCGCTCACCGACCTGACATAGCCCTTGCGCACGGCCGGACAGCGGGCAGCAGAGACCGCAAAGGAGACATGAAGGTGAGCAAGCGCGTGCTCGTCCACGCGGACTCGCTGCGGCGCGATGCGGCGGCGGCGATCGTGCTGTGCGAACTGCTCAGGCAGCGGGGGCTGCGCGCGATCACCTCGGGCCAGCTCACCACGCCGTTCTACCTCAAACACTGGCGCCCGGACCTGCTGTTCCACACCTCGCCCTACAAGATCGCCGACTACATCAAGCGGAGGGTCATCAGGCTGGATGCCCGACCGAGAATCCATCTCCTCCCGCAAGAAGGCCGCGTTACCGGACCGGAGGCCATATCGCTAGTCTACGGAAGCAACATGGACGTTCTGGGGCGCGCCATCGACCGCTACTATCTCTGGAACCAGGCAAACAGTGACTGGCTGTCCAGCGAACGGGCGATCCCGCCGAATCGGCTCAGGGTTCTCGGCGCGTATCGCCTCGATCTCGTCAAATACGGGCGTGCGCCCGACCTGAAGCACAGGCCGCCCGTGATCGGGTTCGTCGGCAGGTTCACTTCGATGAATACGCACGACCACCGGAGCCCGGGCTTCTATGCGATCGCCAAGCCGGTCCGGCCCGAACGGCGCGCCGCGAACGCGGAGATGGTCCGCAGGCAGCGCCTCGGCCTGGCGTTCTACGGCGACATCATCAAGGCCCTGGTCACCGGGACCGACTGCAAGATCAGCGTCCGGCCCCATCACAATGAAAGCCCGCGCGGCGATGCCTATCGCTGGCTTAAGGACCGCTACGGCGATCGGATCGAGATCGATTCCTCTTTGTCGTTCTACGACTGGGCCGTGGACAAGGCGGTGCTGGTTTCGGTGACCTCCTCCACGGTGGCGGAGGCCTATCTGGCGCGTACGCCGATCCTGTGCATCGACCGCCTGGCCGGTTTAGCCGACCAGATACCGGCACAATGGCAGAGCCTTTACGAAAGTTACGGCATCGATGCCTGCCCGGAGAGCATGGACGAGCTGCTTTCTACAATCGGCAGGATCATCGAGAACTTCGAGCCGGCACGGCGCAGCGCATACATGGACGACATGCTGGCACGCGATTCGATGTGGCCCGTCGAAGGCTCCTACCTCGCGACGATCGCAGAGGACATCGCGGCGAGTCTCGACGGCACCGGTAAGGCGGCGAACGGGCGCGGCATCCCCGGCGCTGCCGTATTCGGGCATGGCTGGTACCTGGCGAAGGTACTCCACGAAACGGTGCGCAAGCGCCGGCGCGCCCGGCTGCACTACGAATATGACGGCTGGATCCACGGCCGCCCGGCCTATCTTCGCGCGGTGGCCGACCGGATCGTGGCGGACCGGCCCTGGCACATCCCCGAAAAGCGGCGGGCCGGACCCGAGCCCGCGCCCTCGACGGCCGCCGGATGACGGCCGAACCGCCGCTTCGTCCGAACGCCGTGGATGCGATCGTGTTCGACTTCGACGGCGTGCTGACCGACAACCGCGTCCTGGTGTTCGAGGACGGGCGCGAGGCCGTGTTCTGCAACCGCGCGGACGGCTTGGGGTGCGAGATCCTGCGCAAGGCCGGCGTGCGGCTTTTCATCCTGTCCAAGGAACGCAATCCGGTGGTCTCGGCGCGCGGACGGAAGCTCGCGGTTCCCGTGGTCCAGTGCGCGGACGACAAGGAAACGGCGCTTAAGGAGATCTGTACCGCCGGCGGCCTCGACCCCGCACGGGTGGTTTTCGTCGGCAACGACACCAACGACCTGCCCGCGATGGCGCTCGTCGGCTATCCGATCGCGGTGGCCGATGCGCATCCGGAAGTGCTGGCCGCGGCATGGCAAACCCTGGCTACGCGCGGCGGGGACGGCGTGGTGCGCGAGATCGTCGGTCGGATTCTCGGCATGGACGCGGGCACGCGCCGGTGAAGGACGCCGGAACGATAAAGCGGGCGGCCCTGGCGTTGGGCAATTTCTGCCTGAGATCGCCGGCCTTCTGCCGCAGGGTCTTGCGACGGCGCAGCGCCGGCGTCGTCGCTTCGGCGCGATGGAAGGACCCGATCGGCACGGCGATCATGCATGCGGCGTCGAAACGCTACTACGATCCGGGCGCCTCCGCCGAGGGGAAACTTCGCCTGGAACCACGACTATCCGCGCCATCTCGAACGCGCCGGCTGGACCGTCGTCCAGGCGGAGGTCGCCGCGCTGCCGGGCGCGCCCTGGGCCCGGTCGGTCCGTGCGATGGCCGCAAGACCGTGACCGGACGGCGCCCGCGGTGAGACGGCCGCGCACCGTAATGGTGGTCCAGGCCCGCATGGGCTCGACCCGTCTTCCGGGCAAGTCGATGATGCCGCTTGCCGGCGAGCCCCTGGTCGGGCGCATCCTGGAACGGCTCAAGCGCTGCCGCGCGCCCGATCGGATCGTCCTGGCGACCACCGAAAAACCCGAGGACGACGTTCTGGCCGCGCTTGCCGACAGGAACGGCGTCGCCCATTTCCGTGGCGCCGAATCCGATCTGGTGGCGCGCTGCTACGGCGCGGCCGAACGCTTCGATGCCGAGATCGTGGTGCGGTTCCCGGCGGACAATCCGTGCCCCGAGCCCGCCGAGATCGACCGCATCGTCGATGCCCACGAGTTCGGCCAGGGGGTCTTCACCTCCAACCTCTCCCCGATGCTGGACAACGGCTATCCCGACGGCATCGGCGCGGAGGTGTTCGACTTCGCAACGCTGGCCGAGATCCAGCAATCTTGCGCGGACCCCTTCAAGAGGGAGCATCTGCACCTGAACGTGTTCGACTACAAGAGCCAGACGGTGGTGAACCCCGACCGCTACCGGGTAAAGACCATTCCGTGCCCGCCGGCGTTTCGCCGCCCGGACCTCGTGCTCGATGTCAACACGCAGGAGGAATACGCGTTCATGGCCGCGCTCTATGCCTATCTTTATCCGCGGAATCCCCGGTTCCACATCACCGACATCATCGCCTGGTACGACGCGGTCTACCGGCCGGCGCACTCAATCGTCTGAGAGCTGAAATGCGCACCCGGCCGGACGAGATCTTCCGCTTCCGGATGCTGACCGAGATCGTTTGCGCAAACGGTCTGCTCGACGACGTCGCACCGCATCTTGCCGACCTCGATACCGCGCGCATGGCGGTGGTGATGGACCGCAACGCCGGCGCGCTGCCGCGCGCGGGCGCGCTCATGGATCAGCTCCAGGGGCTGGGCGCCCTGCACTTGCTCGACGGCCCGGCGGGCGAGCCTGATTTCGCCTATCTCGAGGCCTTGCGCGAGGAGGCCCGGCGGAGCGATCCGACGCTCGTTCTGGGCATCGGCGGCGGCTCGACGATGGATGCCGCCAAGGGGCTGGGGATCGTGCTCAACAACGACGGCGCTTGCGCGGGCTATCAGGGGATGGAGCTTTACCGCAACCTGGGCGTTCCCTGCCTCACCGTCCCCACCCTGTTCGGCTCCGGCGCCGAGATGACGCCATCGGCAGTCTTCATCAACCGCGACAGCAACCGCAAGGGCGGGATCAACGGCCGCCACGTCTTCCCCCGCCGCGCCCTGGTCGACCCGACGATCCTCCACGGCGCGCCCAGGACGCTGGTGGCGACCACGGCCATGGATGCGATGGTTCACGGCGTCGAAGCCGCGGTGGCGCGCTGCGCAACGCCGATCTCGCAGATGTTCTCGATCGATGCCGCCGGCACCCTGTTCCGGGCGCTGGCGTGTCTCGATGCGGAGGATGGCGGACAGAGCGCCTTCGCGCTGCTTGCCGAGGGAGCCATGAAGGCGATCCTCGGCCTGATGCACGCCGAGCAGGGGCTCGCCGGCGCGGCAAGCTATCCGATGGGGGTGTGCCATCACGTGCCGCATGCGGTCGCGGGCGGGCGTTGCCTGCCCCATGCGGTGATGGTCAACGGGGCCTGCAGACCGCACCTCTGGGACGGGCTTGCGCGACAGGCGCTCGGCTGGCGGCCGGAAGCCGGCGGAACTTCGGCCGCAGCGATCGCCGGCCGTCTGCTGGAGATCCTGGAGAGATTCCAGGTGCCGCGGCTGAACGACTGGCTTGCGGGCGCGGACCTGCCAGCGCTCGCCGGACAGGTGCACGCCTTCCGCGGCGTGATGGACCAGAACCCGGTCGATCTGACAGTGGCGCAGATCCACCGTTTCCTGGAGGACATGCTGGCCGACGAAACCGCTCTGCCGGACCGGCGATGAGGCGGCCTCCCATTGCCCGGCGGTGCGATTCGATCTATGGGAACGCGCGGGCAGAGACGTTCGGGCCGGTTTCCGCGACCAGTGTCCGCAGGCGACAACAAGGGCGCTTCAGATGATCCGAAAGGCAGGTGATCAGCCTGTGTTTGTTTTCACTGACTCAAGACTCACCAGCTCTGATC
>CAYFYS010000091.1:0-7206 GCA_964347365.1 uncultured Rhodospirillaceae bacterium
TTCGTCCCTACCCCGAACCGGCGGCTTGGATTACGGTCCCCCGCCGTTCGAGAGAGTCGAGACGTGGCAGAACCCGTTACCATCCTGGAGACCGAGACGCAGGGCGCGGCGTTGCGTAGCCCGCCGGCGAATGTCGAGGCGGAGATGGGCCTGCTGGGCGCCATCCTGATCGACAACCGCGCCTATGAGCGGGTCTCGGATTTCCTGACCCCGCAGGCGTTCAGCGAAGAGTTCCACGGCCGGATCTACGAGGCCTGCGCGCGGTTGATAGAGCGTGGGCAGCGCGCCGATCCGACGACGCTCAAATACTTCTTCGAGTCCGAGGCGGCCTATCGCGCGGTCGGCGGTGCGCAGTATGTCGCCCGCCTGGCCGCCAGCGCGGTCACGATCATCAACGCCCTCGACTACGGGCGGTTGATCCACGACCTGCACCTGCGGCGTGCGCTGATCGCGCTGGGCACCGATGTGGTCAACGACGCCTATGTCGAGGACCTTCAGGCCCGCGCCACCGACCAGATCGAGGCCGCCGAGCAGAAGCTCTACGACCTGGCCACGACCGGCACGTATGAGGGCGGCTTTGAGCACTTCAAGGTCGCGATGCTCAACGCGATCGCCCTGGCCCAGGCCGCCTACAAGCGCGCCGGCGGCATCGCCGGGCTGGCGACCGGGTTCCAGCAGCTCGACCTGCTGCTGGGCGGGCTGCACAAATCCGACCTCGTCGTCCTGGCCGGCCGGCCGTCGATGGGAAAGACCGCGCTTGCGACCAACATCGCCTTCAACGTGGCCAAGTCGCTGACCCGGGAAGCCGCCGGCGAGAAGGCGAAGCAGCCGGCGATCGGGTTCTACTCGCTGGAGATGTCGGCCGAGCAGCTCGCCAACCGGATCCTTGCCGAAGACGCGCAGATCCCCTCCAACAGGATCCGCCTTGGCGAACTCAACGGCCCGGAGTTCGACCGCCTGGTCCTTGCCAGCCAGCAGCTGGAGATGGCGGCGTTCTTCATCGACGACACCCCGGCGCTCACCGTCTCGGCCCTACGCACCCGGGCGCGCCGGCTGAAGCGCCAGCACGGGCTCGCCCTGATCGTGGTCGACTACCTGCAGCTCGTGCAGGGCAGCCCGGCAAAGCGCAACGACAACCGGGTCCAGGAGGTCTCCGAGATCACCCGCGGCCTGAAGACGCTCGCCAAGGAGCTCGACGTCCCGGTACTAGCGCTCTCGCAGCTCTCGCGCGCGGTGGAACAGCGCGAGGACAAGCGGCCCCAGCTTGCCGACCTCCGCGAATCCGGGACGATCGAGCAGGATGCCGATGCGGTCATGTTCATCTTCCGCGAGGAGTATTATCTCGACCGGCTGGAGCCCACCCGCCGGGCCGAGGAGACCGAGGACAAGTTCCGCGAACGCCACGACAACTGGGAAGATCGCCTCAACGACGCCCATGGCCGGGCCGAGGTGATCGTCGCCAAGCAGCGCCACGGCCCGACCGGCAGGGTCACGCTGCGCTTCCAGGCCGATCTGACCCGTTTCGACAACCTCGAGGACGCATCGCGCGCGCACGGCGAAGGTTGGCCCGGCGAGGACGTGCCGTTCTGAGCACCCGGAGCCGCGATCGGGTCCGGATGATCGTCGATCTCGACGCGATCGCCGCCAATTGGCGTGCCCTGGCTGCGCGCGCGCACCCTGCGGTCTGCGGCGCGGCGGTGAAGGCCGACGCCTACGGCCTGGGTCTGGGACCGGTCGGCCGCGCCCTCGCCGAGGCCGGCTGCACGGATTTCTTCGTCGCCAATTCCGAGGAGGGCATCGCCCTGCGCGGCCATCTCGCCGGCCTGCCGGGCGGCACCCGGATCTATTGCCTGGACGGCTATGTCGACGGCGAGGAAGCGCTTTACGACCGGTACGGTCTGACGCCGGTCCTGGGGACGCGCGACGGTGTTGCGTGCTGGGCGCGCCATGGTCGGGATCGCGGCGGACGGGCCGCCGCCCTGATGCTCGACACCGGCATGGCCCGGCTGGGTCTGGGCATCGACGATGTCGCGCTGCTCGCCGGCCAACCGGCGCTGTTGGACGGAATAAGGCTCGCTGCGGTGATGAGCCACCTGGCCTGCGCCGATGAGCCGGGCAATGCGATGAACCGCGAGCAGAAGCAGCGCTTCGACCGGCTGCGCAAGCGGTTGCCGGCCGCGCCGGCATCGCTGGCCAACTCGGCCGGCGTTGTCATGGGGGCAGATTTCCACTACGACCTTGTCCGACCCGGGGCCGCTCTCTACGGGCTGGCGACGATGCGCCGGCACGCCAACCCGATGGCGCCGACCGTGCGTCTTGAAGCGAAGATCGTCCAGGTCCGGCGCATTGAGACCGATACCCCTGTCGGATATGGCGGGCTCGGCCACGCCGCGGCCGGCCGCAGCCTGGCGATCGTGGCGATGGGCTATGCCGACGGTCTGACCAGAGCCCTGTCCAACCGCGGCAGTGCGCGCATCGGCGACGTCCCGGTCCCGGTGGTCGGTCGGGTGTCGATGGATCTGGCGACGTTCGATGTGACCGGAATCGCCGCTGAACGGGTTCGTCCGGGCACGAAGGTCGAGATCATCGGCCCGCTGCACGATGCCGATGCGATGGCAGCGGAGGCCGGCACGATCGGCTACGAGATCCTGTCCCGGATCGGACCGCGGGTCCGGCGCGTCTATCGCGGCGCGGCGGGTGCGGGCGCGGCATGACCGCGCTCGCCTCGATCGGCCGGGTGCTGCTGTCGTTTTTCGCCGCGACCGGGCGGCTGTCCATGTTCGTCGGCGCGGCGGCGGCGCATTGCGTCCGCCCGCCGATCTACTTCCGGTTGATCGGCCGCCAGATGATCGAGGTCGGCTACTACTCCCTGCCGGTGGTCGGCCTGACGGCCCTGTTCACCGGTATGGTGCTCGCACTGCAGAGCTATACCGGCTTTTCCAGGTTCAACGCCGAAAGCGCGGTCGCCACGGTGGTCGTCCTGTCGATGACCCGGGAGCTGGCCCCGGTGCTCGCCGGCCTGATGGTGGCCGGGCGCATCGGCGCGGCGATGGCCGCTGAGATCGGCACCATGCGGGTGACCGAACAGATCGACGCCCTGATCACCTTGTCGACCAACCCCTTGAAGTATCTGGTCGTGCCCAGGCTGATCGCGGCTACGGCGACCTTGCCGCTGTGCGTGCTCATGGCCGATGTCATCGGGGTATTCGGCGGCTATCTGATCAGCGTCCACAAGCTCGGCTTCAACCCCGCCGCCTACATCGAGAACACCTTCCGGTTCCTCGAGGTCGTCGATGTGGCCTCGGGCGTGGTCAAAGCCGCCGTGTTCGGGTTCCTGATCGCCCTGATGGGCTGCTACCACGGCTACCATTCGCGCGGCGGCGCGCGCGGGGTGGGTGCGGCGACCACCAACGCGGTGATGTCGGCCTCGGTACTCATCCTCGGGGTGAACTACCTGATCACCGAAGCCTTCTTCGCCCGATGACCGGGGCCGAAGGGCAACGGCCGACGGCTGCGCGGGGTGAGACCGCCGATCCGATGATCCGGGTGCGCCGGCTGCACAAGGCATTCGGGGACAAGCGCGTGCTCGACGGGCTGGACCTCGATGTCCGCCGCGGCGAAAACCTGGTCGTGATCGGCGGCTCGGGTACCGGCAAGTCGGTGCTGGTCAAGAACATCGTGGGCATCATGCGACCCGATTCGGGTAGCATCGTCATCGATGGTACCGAAGCGGTAGGCGCGCCGGCCGCCGTCGGTCGTTCGGTCAGGGCGAAGTTCGGCATGCTGTTCCAGGGTGCGGCGCTGTTTGATTCGATGTCGGTCTGGGAGAATGTCGCCTTCGGCCTGATTCAGAACCGGCACCTGCCCCGGCACCGCGCCCGCGAGAAGGCGATCGGCACGCTCGCCCGGGTCGGGCTCGGGCGCGCGGTCGCCGATCGCCGGCCGGCCGAGATGTCGGGCGGCATGCAAAAGCGCGTCGGCGTCGCCCGCGCGATTGCCGCCGAGCCGTCCGTTCTGTTCTTCGACGAACCGACGACCGGGCTGGACCCGATCATGGGCGATGTGATCAACGAGCTGATCCTCAACTGCGTGCGCGAGCTCGGCGCGACCGCGCTCACCATCACCCACGACATGTCGAGCGCGCGCAAGATCGCCGATCGCATCGCGATGATCCACGGCGGGAAAATCGTCTGGGCCGGCGGTGTGTCCGCCATCGATGACAGCGGCAACGCGATCGTCGAGCAGTTCATCCACGGGCGCACGGAAGGCCCGATCCGGTCGGCGGCGGATGCCGCCTGAAGCAGGCTGAGATGGTCAGGACAGCCGGCCGGTTCGTCTGTCAGACCTGCGGCGGCGCCTTCGCGAAGTGGAGCGGAAGGTGCGAGGGCTGCGGCGAATGGAACACGATCGCCGAGGAGGCGCGGCCGGCGGGCCCGCCCGGGGGCATCGACGCCGGGCAGGGCACCGTGCTCGACTTCGTCCCGTTGTCAGGCGCCGAGGCGCCGGCCGGGCGACTGACGAGCGGGGTTGCCGAATTCGACCGGGTCAGCGGCGGTGGCCTGGTCCGCGGCTCGGCGCTCCTGGTCGGCGGCGATCCCGGGATCGGCAAATCGACGCTGCTGCTGCAGGTGGCCGGCCGGCTCGCCGGCGCGATGGCCGTGGTCTATATCTCCGGTGAAGAGGCGGTCGATCAGGTCCGGCTTCGTGCCGCGCGGCTGGGCTTGGCGGAGGCCCCGGTGCGGCTTGCCGCCGCCACCGGCGTCCGCGATATCCTGGCATCCCTCGACAGGGGGGATGCCCCGGCGGTCGTGGTCGTGGACTCCATCCAGACCATGCATGTGGACAATCTCGATTCGGCGCCGGGTACCGTCGCCCAGATCCGTGCCAGCGCGCAGGCGCTGGTCGGCCTGGCCAAGCGGCGCGGGTTCTGCGTCGTCCTGGTCGGCCACGTTACCAAGGAGGGCGCCATCGCCGGGCCGAGGGTGCTCGAGCACATGGTCGACACCGTGCTCTATTTCGAAGGCGAGCGCGGCCACCAGTTCCGGTTGCTGCGCGCCATCAAGAACCGGTTCGGCCCGACCGAAGAGATCGGCGTCTTCGAAATGACGGATCGCGGGCTGATGGAGGTTCCGAACCCGTCGGCGCTGTTCCTCGCCGACCGGCGGGGCGATGTGTCCGGCGCCAGCGTCTTCGCCGGGATCGAGGGCACGCGCCCGGTCCTGGTCGAGATTCAGGCCCTGGTCGCGCCGTCCCCGCTGGCGACGCCGCGCCGGGCGGTGGTCGGCTGGGATTCGGCCAGGCTCGCGATGATCCTGGCCGTGATCGAGGCGCGCTGCGCGATCGCGCTCGCCGGCCGGGACGTCTACCTCAACGTCGCGGGAGGGCTGCGGGTCGCCGAGCCGGCCGCCGACCTCGCGGTGGCCGGGGCCCTGCTGTCGGCGGCCGCGCACCATCCCGCACCCGGGGACGCGGTGGTGTTCGGCGAGATCGGCCTGGGCGGCGAGGTGCGCGGAGTCAGCCAGCCGGCGCAGCGGCTGCGCGAGGCGGCCAAGCTCGGCTTCGCGCGCGCGATCGCCCCGCCGCAGCCCGGCGCCGAGCAACCGAGCGGCGTGAACATCGCGCTCACCGAGGTGACGCATTTGACGCAGCTTGCTGCGATGTTCCCGTGGCAGAATGCGCCGAGCGGAGGACAACCGTCGATGAGACCCGCCTGAAATGTCGGCGTTCGACCTGATCGTCATCGCCGCGATCGCCCTGGCTGCGCTGATCGGGCTGTGGGTCGGCCTAGTCCGGATGCTGTTGAGCGTCGGCGGCTGGATCGGGGCGGCAGCGGTCACCGTATACGGCTTTCCCTATGCCCGGCCACTGGCGCGAGAGATGATCGAAGGTGCCCTCCTGTCCGACATCGCCGCGGCCGGGGTGCTCTTCGTCCTGAGCCTCGTACTGTTCACGACGTTGAGCCACCTGATCGCCGAACGGGTGCGGGGCAGCGTATTCGGCGCCCTCGACCGCTCGGTCGGACTGGTGTTCGGCCTGTCCCTGGGGGTCGTGGTTACCTCCACCGGATTCCTGGTCACGCAGGGGCTGTTCGACGGAGAGACGCCGCCGGAATGGATGCGAAGCGCCAAGACCGTGCCGGTGCTCGCCTGGTCGGCGCGCAAGATGCTCTCGGCCGTGCCCACGGACTGGCGCACGACGGCAGGCGCGGCCGAGGCGGGCCCGCCGAGCGCGGCCGAGACGGGCCAGGCAGCGAAGAAGCTGATGACGCCGGCCCCGCAGACGACCCCGCCCAAGGACAAGATCGGCTACGGCAGATCGGAGCGCCGCGAGATGGACCGGCTGTTCAATGCCAACCAGTAGGCGCGCCCCAATCCCGGCAAGCAACGGGGCGGGGGACGACAAACCGCGCGAGGAGTGCGGCATCGTCGGCGTCTGGGATCACCGCGATGCCGCCGCCCTGATCGCGCTGGGTCTGCACGCCTTGCAGCATCGCGGTCAGGAAGCGGCCGGGATCGTCAGCCTGCACGAGGCGCAGTTCCATACCCATCGGGCGCTCGGCGAGGTCGGGGAGAATTTCAGCGACGCCGCGGTCATCCGGCGTCTGCCCGGCAGGGCGGCGATCGGCCACAACCGCTATGCGACTTCCGGCGATACGGTGCTGCGCAACGTCCAGCCCCTGTTCGCCGATTTCGAGTCCGGCGGGTTCGCCATCGCCCACAACGGCAATTTGACCAACGCACGGCGGATCCGGCGCGAACTGGTCCATCGCGGCTCGCTGTTCCAGTCGACCACCGATACGGAGGTGATCATCCACCTGATCGCCACGGCCCGGGGCGGCTCGGTGCTGGAACGCCTGGTCGAGGCGCTGCACCGGGTGACGGGCGCCTATTCTCTGGTCGCGCTCACCGAGGCGATGATGATCGGCCTGCGCGATCCGCTGGGCGTGCGCCCGCTGGTGATCGGCCGGCTGGACGGGGCCTACGTCCTGGCTTCGGAGACCTGCGCACTCGACATCATCGGCGCGAAGTTCGTCCGCGACGTCGCCCCGGGCGAGATCGTGGTGGTCGGTGCGGACGGGCTGCGCAGCCTTACCCCCTTCGCGCCGAAGCCCCGGCGATTCTGCGTGTTCGAATACATCTATTTCGCGCGGCCGGACTCCACGGTGGATTCGATCAACGTCTACGAAGCACGGCGACGGATCGGCGC